>NZ_DLIY01000016.1:154921-180253 GCF_002483985.1 Dysgonomonas sp. UBA7630 | reverse complement strand
TACAAAAATACGAAAAATTATTCAATGACAATCCATTTACCGGATCTATTAGTTCCCTCACGCTTAAGAACTCCGTCTTTATTGAGATTCTTGATGTGATACTTAACTCCATTAAGACTTATCCCCAATTTTTCTGCTAACTCTTTTCTTGTAATATAAGGATTCTCTTTTATTGCCTCTATTATCTTTAGGATACTATCAGTATAACGTTGAGATATTACTGAGGTAGTCACTGGGGTAGCATTGGGGGTAGTCGCTGGGGTAGCATTGGGGTAGTCACTGTTATTTTCGGGATGATTTGGGGATGTTTCTTTGGTGTTGTCTTGTATATCAGCCCCAAAGCCTTCCTCGAAATACTTCTTTGATATATTTTCCACTACCCTGAAAGCAGTACGAAAAGAGAAATCAAATTTGGCTTCTCCATTCCCGTTATCCTTCAATTCCTTTTGAACCCGATAAACACCTCTACTAAAACGGTTCACGTATCCCAAGACCTTCATTGCCTCTGCAATAAACGGATTCCGATAATCACTTACATTAGGGAAGTTCTCCGGACTGACCTTACCATACAATCCCCCTGGATTTTGAATCTCAATCCGGTCATCGTATTCATAAAACTGAATAGGAGAATTCGAGTCATAATCACGGTGCATGATCGCATTCATCAAAAGCTCACGTGTTGCCCAATAGGGATAGGTGGAAATAATCTCTTCCCGTAGAACACTCACCGGAATAGGACGCTTGGTCGATACACTTGTTTCAATAAAGGTATCTATCTTCGGAAGTGATTTACATAAGTTTCCGTCAAACTTAAACTCATGAATAATATCGCCTGACCGGTCTAAACCTTTAAAACGCACATATTGAACGTACGAACCATGCACATATCTTTCCGGATTATTTCCGAAAAGAACAATCGCCCCCACAGTTGGGGAATTATAACTCAAATCGAAAAAGCCGAGTGAAGCTAATTGTTCTTCTATGGAACGTTTATCTTCCGCCAATATCTCTTCCGTTACCGCTTTAGTCAGAAACTCTTTTTTGATAAGCGACACATCCAAATCTTTCAACGAAGCTCCAAGGCATGGTTTGGCATCATACGTGCGAACATTTGACAATCGTCTTTCAGTCAAAATTTTCTCCTCCATTTCAGAAGCCGGACTTTTTCGAGGACCAACCCGTACCCACACGCGTCCTCTATAACGGACCGGAGGAAACTCCGACGGCTGCACTTCCGCAACAAGTAAATCACCTCCTTCAAAAGTGAATTTTTCGACAGTCATCAATGGTTGAGGAAGAATATTCCCATCTGTTCGGATATTAGCAATCTTCAACAATAAGGTGTCATCTACTTTCAATCCGCTTAGCTCTCCATTGTCATGTGCACCAATCATCAAATAACCATTCTTTCCATCTCCCGAAAGATCGTTGGAAAAAGCACATATCGCCTGACAAAATTTATCCATATCATTTTTGGACGTTGTCCGCTCTACACTATGACATTCGGTATCGGCGAGGAGTTGAAGTATTTCTTGTTTGGTAATCATACTACATTCAAACTATTACTTGTTTTATCAAACTCATGATGTATTCCAAATTTTGCGTATCGGAAACAGTCACTTCATAGTCCCCATTTCCCCAATGCCCTTTACGAGATACGTCATTGGTTATATTTTTTGGATCATCCAAATCTCCTTTATGCATATTAATCCATATTTTCAATCCTTTTTGTTGCACATGGATATCGGCAAGATTTTTGTCTTTTTTGAATGCAATATATAATTTCTTTGGAAATAGGTCTATATCAGTCGCTAAATTCATAATTGCATGCTTATAAGTTTCATATAATTCGATTATTTCTTCGGATTTCCCGGCTAAATGATCTTCTTCTGTATATACTTTTATCTCATCAACCACTTTTCCGATAGTTGACTCTTCCTTTGTCTGTACTTGCTTGATGCTGGGTGCCGACTGTGATTTCTTTATCGGGTTAATGACAATAATCTCATTCTCAAAACGCTTTATTTCCCAAAGCTCAATAGGGAGATCCTTGAAATTCGACGACTGTCGCTGGAAATCAGTAAACGAAGGCGCTATAAATATGACTTTGCTTTGCGACCAATCGACCTCATTACGTTTGAGATTATTTTTCTGCGATTCGTTATATTCGACAATAAAGTCGGCTTTGTATTCCAGCATCAAGTTGAGATAAGAAACACCCTGATCAACCACACTGTAGTTCCGATCACGCTTGTATTCAATAAGTACAAACGAGCGGTTTTCTTCATCAAAAGCCAAGGTGTCGATACGATTGTTCTTTATGCTAAACTCAGACTTGATGAATGTATAACTGGATATCTGCTCCAAGTTATTTTCAACGATTGTCTGAATCTCTTTTTCGAGTTTAAAAGGCTTTTCTTTTAGGGTATTCAGTATGCTTTTGTTTTGTTGGAATAGTTGCATGAGTTTTCTTTTTTATTTTTCCTAAATAAAATACCGATAGTCATATTCGTTTTTAGAACTTGAATCTATTAACTTGCCAATTCTTGCAATATCATTTGAGGAACAAATTGTTACAGGTAATTGTGAGTACATATTTAAAGAATTCCAATTCATTTTTGTAAGGCCTAAGATTTCATTAGCAATCTGCTCAAGACTTCCTGTTCCATAGTGTTTGATAATACGCAAAGGCTTAGGAATATATCGACCTCCAGGATAAAAACTATACTGCGGATTGCGTACTGATGGTATAATACCATGTGCCCATAGCAGAGCTTCTTTTTCATTTAACTGGATACATGTTCCTCTTGAAACAGAATATCCATCAATCTTCGCCTCTCCATTTATAATTTTACTTGAGGTATATTTAATGTTATCCTCAAAATTAATTTCTATCAAATCAATAGATTCTATCTTATTACTGTCAGACAGACTATTAATGATACCTTGTTTTTCTTCTTCTGTGAAAAAAGTTCTTTTATGGATAACAATTCGCTTCGGTAGTTCATTCATTGATTCATAAAATAACCCAACAATGTTTTTTCCAAACTCATAGGCATCATCATAACATAAATGTGGTTTTTTATGCCTCCAATGTATCTTATCATTACTGATCCTAGACAATTTGAATTTCAATCCTTCTCCTGATGAACTATAAATATGACTACAGCCTAAAACTATATGCCCTTTGGCATCTATTTTATTGTCAACACTATATCCAAGACCAGCAAAAGCTATTGTTTTGTCTGTATTGGCTAAAATCCAAGGAATTCTTAATGACTTGACAAAAAAAGACAACGACAACCACCAATGAATTTGACATTTTTGACTTAAATCATGGAGGGTTTTCTCTCTTATCAACTGAGACATAATGCCTTTTTCTGCACAAAAAGCCTTTATATAATCATGAAGGTCGAAAGACTCTCCTTCAATTGTATATGAGGTATAATCTTCCCATCTTCGAGGAATATAAATGACAACGATTTTCCTATTAGTCGTGGAGCTTATCTTTGTAATGCTATCACATATCATTTGCCTAACTTCTAATGCTCCTTTTTTAACATCATCTTTTGAAACTATCTCTTTCAATGTTATCCATTCGTCATCTTTAGGTGTTGGTATATTAAGACTGATACCGTATGTTTTAAAAAAACCTTCAAAATCAATTATATAATTGTCATTTTGATTATATTTTTTAATTTGTTGATTTTGATTTTCTAAAAATTGAAAAAGAATAGAAGTGTCTTGTTCTGGTGAAATAATACTTAGCTCAACAGTATTTGGAAGAAAGATGTTTATTCCTGTTTCATAAGGCTTATTTAATAATAATCCTCTCATAGGATGCGTATCAGTTGCAGTCCGATTACCATTGTTAGTCGAAAATAACAATGGAACTTCCTTGAATTGAATTCCCTTAAAATTCAAAAGGTTATTACGAACATTATGCGAATTTTGATATTGATTGTTCAAATCACATACATTTGTGAAAATAGGTGCTTTGGTTACTCTAAACTTAAATCCAGTTCCTGAATTATAAGGAAATTCATATTCATTGTTAGTTTTAAAAAATATATCTCTCCAATGATTGACATAATCGTTAAACTTATTATTCCACATTTTATGAAAAAACTTCAATCCTACGTTTTGAATTATAGCCTCATCTACATCAGCATTTGCTAAAATGAAATCGGGGTTTAAAGATAAATAGCATCCTCCAGATATTTTGTCAAATGATAGTTTTATTGCGTTGAAAACTTTTTGACTGTCTATGGTTTGGAATTCATTTTCAGACCAGATTCTTCTTTTGAAATCCGTTTTTAGCCCATTTTGTTGCGCCAATATTTTACAGATTGTAGATAAAAGCAATCTTGAAATAGAGCTGTTGTATATTTTTATATTTCCCAACGGTTTCCGGCTAACATCTCCATTTATTATATCTTTAAATGTTGCTTTTATCACATCTAAGCGACCAAATGTCCAAATTTGTCCGTTATATGGTATTGCTGTTACATTGGGGTTTTCTAATACTTTTTCATCTACATACCGCCAAGACTCTCCACCTAATTGAGCATTAAAAACAAATACTTCATTAGGAAAATCGATTTTGAAGATATTACTTTTAAGTATTTTATTAATTCTTTCAGGATTTAGGTTAAATGGAGTTGCTGTTTCTTTAGATTCGGTTGTTTTGTGTAATTCGATTAATTCTGCTTTCAGGATAGTGTTTTCTTCAACAGCAACTTGTACTATTTTTCTAAGTGCAGAATCAAATCCATCAGTAGAAATATAAAAAGCATTCCGTCCGTTATTTTTTGCAAATAGGAGTAACTCCTCTACATCCGAATTAATACAGTCCCCATAACCACACCAATATAGCATCCCTCCACCGGGCTTACTATATGCTTCTTTTAAAGCTTCCATTAAAGAGGCATCCCTGCCACTATATCCTACAACAATAAAATGTTTATCTTGAAGATAATCAATTAATTTCCTCCTAAATGTATTATCTTGATTCAAAAGCTCTTCCTCTGTATTTTTTAAATCTCCATACTTAAAATCGCCGTGTAATTTAATTACGGGTAATTCGGTTCGATTTTGAGATCTCTGATTTATTCGTTGAACAGAGTCTAATGTTATTTCTATGGCCTGTATTCCACTCCCAGCACAAGCAGTCATTACCAATTCATCCAAATTAGTTGTCCAAACACTATCTAACATTCCTTGTTTAGCAAGTATAGGTATAGTCTTATATCCAATTGAAGGTTTTTTCCCAGAGCAAATTTTTTGAAAATACTGCCTTCTGTGTTCATCTATCGGATAACATCTTTTTGCGTAAAAAGAATATTCTTCCTTACTGCCTTTTTCGGGATAAACACCTTGGTTATTTAGCCAGTTTTGTATGATATTTTGTGTGTTAGAGTTTTTATAGTTTTCAACCCATCCCAAAGCGGATTGATTGTTTGTCTTGTAAATATCTCTTTTCCACTCCCAAATACAATCTTCAGCAGAGGGAATATCTGAAGTAATAGAACAACCCGCACCAAGTAATAATGAAAATGTGTCATTTTTACTTATCTGGATAGCTCTCTGAAACTCGTCAAAACTTAGTCTACTATTTTCTTTTTCCTCTTGAATAACCATCTTTTTAATTCGTCTTTAAGCTTATATTCATTCATTCATTTTTTTGAATATCTTTTTCATCATCAACTCTTTGACCAAATCACCAAACATCTTATCTTCTAAAATCTTTTCAAATATTTCTTGATTTTGATCCATTCGGCTAATTAATGTATCAATAAATTTGTCATTGAAAGCAAATTTGAATGTGTCGATTTTATTTACCCTTGCCTGTGTCTGTAGAGTTTCATCTCCTAATAACTCAGCTTCTATCTGCTCGAAGAATAGTTTATCAGCCTCTTCGAATTCTGTCCCGAAACGGTCGTTTAGTACATTGATTATTTCAGACAACAACGCTTCTTCATCTTTAGCTCTCTTTAGTCCAGCTTCTGACGTTCCACTTAATTCACCATCTTCGCCTTTTTGTAGTTCAATAGCACCTTCCTTTATTTTTTGTAAACGATAGTATTCCAAGGCAATCTCATTATCCAAGTGTAATGATTCAGAAAGTTCTCGTTTCGGAAGTCTTGTTTGGAGCAGTTTAGCGTATGCGTAAAATTTCTCAAACTCGACATCAATAAATGGCATAATTTGAGAAAGGAATGAGTATAAATTCGTCCAAGAACGTAATCCCTTCTTAAATTCGTCTTGCTTTTCCTCATCTTTTATTGCTCTGAATCGATCAATTGCAGCGTCGGTAAATGAATATAAGTATCTTTGTTGCTTCGGATTATTCAGTTTCGTTATCGGGTCGAAATAGATATTAGCAAATCCATCAATTTCCTGATTCCAGTATATTTGAAATTCATCTAATCGCGCTTTCAAATCATATAAATGATTGATGTTTGTTTCTTCTGTTACAGAAGTTATCTCATAATAGGGTTGAAAAGAATCAAGTATGGTTTGTCTATCATTCACAAAATCTAAAACAAAGGTTTCTTCTTTACCTGGGCAAGTTCTGTTTAAACGTGAAAGGGTTTGAACAGCTTTAACACCTGAAAGTTGTTTGTCAACATACATGGTATGCAACAGTGGTTGATCAAATCCGGTTTGATATTTGTCGGCAACGATTAGGATCTTGTATTCATCTTTCTCAAAAATAGTTGGAAGTTCTTTTTCACTAAAGCCCGTCATTTGAGGTTCTGAAACTCCATCGGGAGTGTTATCATCAATTATTTTTCCTGAAAAAGCAACCAGAATTTTAATCTCCCTGTCATAGCCCATTTTCTTTATATATCGCTCAAAGTCTTCGAAATAACGCTTTGCCTGAAGCCTTGAACCGCAAACCAACATAGCTTTGGCTCTACCTCCGATTTTTTTTGAAACTATATCTCTAAAATGTTCTATAATAATTTCTGTTTTCTGTGCCAGATTGTGAGGGTGTAATGAAATATACTTACCTATGGCTTTTGCTGCTTTCTTTTTATTTAACTGAGGGTCGTCTTGAATAGCTTTAGCCAGCTTATAATACAATTCGTAAGTTGTATAATTCTGCAACACATCTAATATAAAGCCTTCTTCAATAGCTTGCCGCATCGAATATAAATGAAACGGCTTAGGTTTCCCATCTTCGTCTTTATCCCCAAAAACTTGTAATGTTTTGTATTTTGGAGTTGCAGTGAAAGCAAAAAATGAGATATTACTTTGCTGACCTCTTGCCTCTGCTGATCTTTCAATTTCGTCTCTTATAAAATCATCTCCACTGTAATCATCTTCAAAGTCCTCTCTATTTACATCTTCCAATACTTTAACAGCTAACACTTCTTTTAGTCTTTTGCTGGCTTCTCCTCCTTGCGAGCTATGAGCTTCATCTACAATTACCGCATATTTTCGATCTGGTAACTCACCAACTTTATCTATCACAAAAGGAAATTTTTGTAGTGTTGTAATGATAATATTTGTGCCATATCCCAATGCTGCTGCCAACTGGTTGCTATCTTTATCTATCTTTTTTACGACCCCAGTTTTATGCTCAAATTGGTAAATAGTATTCTGTAATTGTTGGTCGAGGACTTTACGGTCGGTTACAACAATTACTGAATCGAAAATTCGTTGATCCAAAACATTATGCAAGCTTGACAAACGATAAGCCAACCAAGCAATAGAGTTGCTTTTTCCTGAACCGGCAGAATGTTGAATCAGGTAGTTCTTACCGGAACCAACTTCTAATACTTTTTCTCCTATTTTCCTAACGGCATCTAACTGATGATAACGAGGAAATATCATTTTTTCTTTCTTATAAGTTCTTCCTTCCGCCTCAATTTCCTCTGTTTGTAGATGTACAAATTGTTGAATGATTTCCAACCAACTGTCTTTTTGGAGAATATCTTCCCAAAGATAGGAAGTTCTGTAGCCTACCGGATTTTGAGGATTGCCTTTCCCGTTATTCACACCTTTGTTAAAAGGTAGCCAATAAGTTTTGCTGTCATCCAGTTTTGTAGTCATAAACACCTCATCCTGATCGACTGCAAAATGCACCAATGCTCGTTTTTTAAAAGTGAATAATAACTCCCTATTATCTCTGGTAGTACTGTATTGTTTCAATGCATTACCAACATTTTGCCCTGTAAATTGATTTTTAAGTTCTAAAGTTGCAACCGGAATACCGTTTAATGACAGTAAGACATCTACCGAGTTTTTGTTTTTTGTGCTGTAATAAATTTGGCGATAAACCTTCAAGTTGTTTTGACTATATAATGTCATTGCATCAGGATTCAAAGCCGATGCGGGCTTAAAAAATGCCATTTGAAAACGTACTCCATAATCGACAAATCCATTGCGGAGAACATCCAAACTACCTCTCAGATCTAACTCTTTGTACAAACGTTGAATAACCCGATTACCGGCATCGCCACCATGAATAGTGGATATTTTCTCCCAACGCTTGGGCTGCGATTCTTGCAAAAAGCTGATAACTTCATATTTAAACATTCCTAATTCAGGACTATAATCTTGAGCATTACCCTCGGTATAACCGCCACACTCGACTAATGATTGTACTAATGCTGTTTCAAACGTATTTTCAGTGGTTATCCTCATGCTTCTTCTCTATTTTCTGGTTGCTCTTGCTTTTCTTGCATTTGAATAAATTGCCTGTATGCAATATCTTTGAAGATCAATCGAAGTTCGTGTTTTACTTTTTCCGAAAGTCCCTCTTTCAGAAAACCAGATTCTTCATCAAAGCATTCCTGTACAAAATCTAAGTTGTCTTGATATAATTCTCCTGTAATATTGGTAAGCCTTATAGGTAAATCAGACTCAATAACTTCAAAGGTGTCCGGATTAAAGTAGCGAACCAACGGCTTGTTGATTTCATTGTATTCTCGCCCTTGAAAACAGGGCTTACCTTTGCTTGACTCCCAATAAATACCAAAGAATTCTGTGCGGTTGGATTTGTAAACCTTTGCAATTTGCAAGCTTCCGTCCACTTCTCGAATGGATTTATTCAAAGAAATATCCTTTAATACCCTCAATGGCTCCATATCCAATGGGTCATCTTGTTTATCTTCTTTGAAAATCAACTCCTTGTATGCTTTTTTTGCATCTTCTTCAATATCAGTATCCGTTGCTTCTCCTATAAAAGTATAGAATCGTTTTTTGGACAAGTCTGCTGTTAATTCATCGAAAACAAAGCCCTCAACATCTTTTTTGTAATATAATTTCCAGACTCTAAATGAACTGGATTTCCAATCCCACCCGCCAAACAAAAATCGCGCTTGTCCTCGTAATTCATGAATATCCTCGCCCTGTATTTCGGATATTACTTTTGAAACAAGATCAGTAAAAAGCTCAGATAAATAATTTACTACATCCTCAATAGAAGACCTTGGGCTGTTTAGATACTCATTCAAATGGATTGACGAGATTAAATTGAGCACTAATGGGTAGGCTCTAAGAGTGCTTCCTGTAAAACAAAGCAAACAATCTTTACGAGGAAGTTCGAAAAGCTTTATTCCGTGCTTCCACTTCTCTCCTCCTGTTAGGCAGCTATCAGTTGCAAATATTAACTCTTCGCTAGCGTTAACTTGACGGATATAGGCTGTACAAAGTGTCATATCTTAATCTGTTACTTTTATTTTCCCAGTTACGACTTCACTGATTAATGTTGTGCGGTATTCGGTTAATAGTTGAATTAATCTTTCCGTTTTTATCATCTTACGATCGATTTTATCGCATTCTGTTTTTATATGACAAACAATTGATTGTTGTTCTCCAATTGGAGGAGTAATAAAAATTAGATTTTTGGTTTTACTTTGATTCAATATTGGCAACGTTGTATAATCTGCCTCAAGAGTAACCATTTTCTTATTCCCAACTAAATAATAGTACCCAAAAAGAGGATTGTATTTACCTTGAAAAAATGATATTATATTGATTTGTTGATTTGCAGACGCTTTTTCTCTAAAGAAACTGACTTTCCCAAGAGTAGCACCTATACTTACCAAATAGATCGAGTATTCTGGAAATAGTTCAACTTCATTTGTGCTTATAGCTTCAGGGATTAATTTACGTTTTGATTCTACTAGTTCGTTATTCCTCTCAAAATCTGCTGGAGTAAACCAATTAATTTGTCCATTTTCAAAAAAATCAACCATAGAAGACTGTATTTTCGGAGTTCGCCCTGTTTGCACTCGAGCTATGTTTTTCAATCTTTTTAATTCCCAATGCTCCGGAATCTCTCCCAGCCAATCAATCCCGCTATCCTTCATTTTCACATCAGGATTAATGCCTTTTGTAACCGTCTGATTGATAATAGCTGTTTTTTCTTCTTCGTAAAGTAGAAGTAAGCGTTTTTTGTTAGCTATAAGTTCATCTACTTCTGCTGCTTTACGATCTAAGAATGTGGCGATTGCTGATTGTTCAGTAATTGTTGGAAAAGGAAAGGCAAATTCTACAAATACATTTTGATATAAATGTTGAATAGTCGAACCATATGATGTAAGAGCATTAAATTGAGTAAATGAATTAGATTTTAGAATCCAAAATAGAAATTTAGTTGAAAAGTCTTTATTTGTAGAGCGAACAACAAAAATTCCACTATTTAAACATGCAGGCTTATCAAGTCCGCTCACAATTGCAAGCTTTCCGATAGTCCCATCTTTTGTTATCAATAAATCTTCATCTTGTAGTTGAATGTAGGGATCTTCTTCATACCTCTCCTTGCTAATGTGATAACAAGCATCCCATTCCACAGATCCATTATTAAAATCAGAACCTGTTACTAAATAAGAAAAACCTTCTGTTAGAAACTCATCCGATTTTAGACCTTTCCAACCAACGCGAGCTTTAACATAACATAGGTGCTTTATTTTCTTAGTTTTCCAACAACTCGGAACATCCCCAATCCATTCAATACCAGAGTCTTTATATGAATCATATTTTTTCATATATCTAACACTTTTGTTTCCGCATCTACAGACTTTGCTTCCAAATCCAAAATATCCTTCCGAATATCTGCTAATGAACGTAATGGTTTGAATTCGTAGAAATACTTGGTAAAATTAATTTCGTAGCCAACTTTAGTTTTGCTGTGGTCTACCCATGCTTCGGGTAAGTGTGGCTTCACCTCGGTATCAAAATATTCTTCTATCGTTTGCGGTACAAGTTTCCCATCGGCATTTTTTTTTAAGAATGGAATATTTTCATAATCGCGCAATGATGTGTCTGGCTTAGGCTGTCCTTTGCTTTTTACTACTTTCCCATTCTCTTTTAACGGCTGCTCCACCGTTATCCGCCAATATCCAAAGTATTCGTTCGGTAGAATTTTACAGAACTCCCCTTCTTGAAAATTGCCGTAAATCTGTGTAATAAATCCAATACCTTTGGTATTTCCATTCTCTGCAATTGCTTTACGTTTGCTGCCTAAACTGCGATCCATCTTGCGCCAGAAACGATTGAATTCCAACTTCCCTTCTTTTAGCAACTCGTCATCTTTCGATCCGGTGGCGTTAATTAGCTGTATTTTTCCTTTTCGTTCTTTGCTTTTATGATTGGTAACAATCCACACGTATGTGCTTATACCAGTGTTGTAAAACAACTGATCGGGTAGAGCTACGATAGCTTCCAACCAATCGTTTTCGATAATCCATTTGCGGATATTGCTTTCACCGCTTTCTGCCGAACCTGTAAACAAAGGAGATCCGTTAAACACAATTCCGATACGGCTTCCATCGCTTTTCATTTTAGAAATCATGTGTTGTAGAAATAGCAAAGAGCCATCGTTAATGCGAGGTAGTCCGGCACCAAAACGTCCGCTCATCCCTTTATTATCAGATTCTGCTTTAATTATTTTCTCCGCCTTCTTCCAGTCTACACCAAAAGGAGGGTTGGATAGCATATAATCAAACTTTTCATCTTCTAATCCATCCACCGTAAACGTGTTTCCAAACTTTACATTCCCCGGATTTTGTCCTTTTATCAACATATCCGATTTGCAAATAGCATACGATTCCGGGTTGATCTCTTGTCCAAAGACTTTCAATTCAGCATCGGGATTAAGCTCTTTTATATATTGTTCGGCAATAGAAAGCATACCACCTGTTCCACAAGCCGGATCATACATTGTTTTAACAATACCTTTCTGTGTCAGCATTTCTCGGTCCTCAATAAACAGAAGATTCACCATCAGTCGGATAATCTCTCTTGGAGTAAAGTGCTCTCCGGCTGTTTCATTAGATTGTTCTGAAAAACGACGGATTAAGTCTTCAAATACGTAGCCCATTTCCATCGAATCCATGTCAGTCAGGTCTATTTCCTGAAAAGCTTTAACTACCCTGAAGAGAATATCGGTTTTAGGGTCGTCCATTCGATCAATTTGGTCATCAAAATTGAAGTATTCTATGATTTCTCGTGCGCTTGTTGAAAATCCATTAATGTAGTTTCTTAAGTTTACAGCTACATTGTTGGGGTCAGCTATCAATTTATCAAAACAGAATTGGCTTCTGTTGTGGAAATTGAAACCAGCTATTTTATTGAGTGCAATATCCTTTGCGCTCTCCTTTAAGGATTCCACTCTTGGCAAGTAATCCAGTACCTTTTGCTTACTGAAAGCAAGTACACAGTCCAACCGCCGCAGAACAGTCATCGGGAGAATAACTTTACCATAGTCAGACTGCTTATAGTCACCTCTAAGCAAATCTGCAACCCTCCAAATCAGATCTGCTTTTTCTTTAAAATTCTTCATATCTATTTTTTTTCTTTATTATCCACAATCAAATCCTTAACATTCACACTCAATAACTCAGCAATCTGAAAAAGCGTCTCCAAACTCGGCTGTTTCCGGTTGCAAGCATACGCATTGACCATTTTGAAACTCTTGCCCAGTTTTTCGGCAAGCCAAGTTTGTTTGATCCCTTTTTCATTGAGAACCTCTTTGATTCGATTCATATATTAAGAACTTTAATTTGCTCTCAAAGTTAGGAAATATTACGGGATAATAATGAGGATCATCTTCTTTTTAGATATTCCTGTTCAAATCTCTGCGTCAGTTCAATTATTTGTTGGTTTGTAGTAACTAATTCGATTGTGATTTTCTCTAATTTATAAAGCATGGAAAGTGCTGCCTTCTCAGAATAATGACTGTGAAGTTGCTTCACTATCTGATTATAATTGACACCAATTGCACGAAATTGAGCGTACAATTGAGTTAGCTTTGAGATATACTCAATGGCTCCTTTATCTGTTTTAACAACATGAAACGACTGCTTGAAAACTCTCGCTTTGATAAATGTCGCTTTGGCATAAACACCGGATTCTTCAAACATGGATAAGAATTGGGCATATTCCTGATCCGAAAAACGAACCATGACACAGTTTTTTGCAGGATCACTTTTGGAAGGGCGACCGCCCTTATTGTATTTCTTTCGTTTTACTTCTTCCATATTATTATTGTATGTGGCAATGCCACCATTAGTAAAAATCGCACGACTTCGGAGTGTGATTATCCCCCTTGTGGGGCAAGCGTTTTGAGTAACCCGAAATGAAATGAGTTACTCAAAACACAGCTTGCTATTTACCGTTTGCAAATACGTATCTTCGATACCATTGAAGCAAAAACCTTGACAGGTAATGTTTTTACTCTATTTAGTATAGCTGATAGTTGTAGCACAACTACATTTTTCTCCAATATTCAATATCTTCTCCAAATTCTTTAAGGTGATGAATAGCCATATTCTCTAAAAAGCCAGAAGCACTCATTCCTTTGTACCCAAGCCTCCGCGCAATCTCGTCCAATTGTTCCCTTAACTCTTCACTGATAAAAACAGGCTTTCGGTGTTTGATCTTTGGTGTTATAAGATACAGGTCTCTATATTTCTCGAAAGCGGCTTTTCGTTGGCGAGGGCTACTTCGTTTGGTATTATCATCTGCTATAGTTGATTTACTATCTACATCAGCAATGTCAACACCAGTTGATGCACTTATTGTATTAGATAAATCACTTTCTGTTTGAATATGATCCGCTCCTTGAGGTGGAAGGAGTGGACGGGCAGGCATACTTGGATTATTTCTTTTTTCTTTGTTTTTGAAGGAAGATATGACAAAACTTGCATTGATATCATTTAAGTTCACTTCATCTTTTTCTTTTCCCATGATAAATTTTGTTTTATAAATTAGTACTATTTGTCGTAGTTAATATCTTAACTGTATTAACTCTTGCAAATAAAATAACTATTCATTAATCAGGAATACGTCATGGTTTTCATGCTGTGTTTTGCTATAAAATAGACCATACCAGAGCCAAAAATACTCAAATCGGTGCCACTTGCTGCCAGCTCTCGATTTTGTGCTGTTTCTGTAGATATCCCAACTTATATTTGTTCTGAAAATAAGAATAGTAACTTCTAAATTATACAATATGAAAATTATTAATATTGAAGAATCTGTATTCGAGAAAATGATGGATCAATTTGGAGTATTTACCCGGAGGGTAGAAGCTATCTGCAATCGGAACTGTGATAAAAGTATGACAAAATGGCTCGATAATCAGGATGTATGCATGATTCTAAATATCTCAAAACGTTCGTTACAAAACTACCGGGATAATGGAACGCTCCCTTATACGCAGATCGGTCATAAAATGTTTTACAGAGCCAACGATATTGAGCGGATTGTTCCTGTTATCACGCAGAAAGAAAAGGAATTGATTTATAAAAGAAAGGATCGTAGATAATGGGCAATGATAATTTGATAACACAGAGTGACGAACGAATCGTATTCTTTTTCAAATCTCTTGAAAAAATGTTGGATGGCTTGGAGAATCTAACGGAGAATTATCGCCCTATGTTAAAAGGGGAGCGTTATCTGACCGATAAAGAAATCTCGGAACGATTAAAACTGAGCCGTCGTGTTTTGCAAAATTATCGGGATGAAGGTAGGCTTCCCTTTTGCAAGTTGGGTGGAAAAATACTCTATCGGGAGTCAGATATTCAGCGAATGTTGGATGATGGGTATCAGGATGCTCCTCGTTAATATTTTCTTTTTCTTCTTTTCAACCGATATACATCCTCCATGCGGAGAGCTAAATAAGCAAGACTTTCCGGTAAAAATACACTAATCCGTAGGATTTGGAAGATTTTTATCGGAAACAGAGCTTGGTCTTGCGTTTTAGGTCGGAGTATATTTTTGTATATTGACTGAAAAGAAGAAATTATTAGCTATGCTTTCTATCCTTTCATCTTCAGCTCTACTTTTTGCATATCCTTCAGGATACTTTGGTCTAATACTTTAGCATAATGTTGTGTCATCCGCGTGGAGGAATGTCCAAGCATTTTTGCGACATTGGATAGTGATACGTTATTAGCTAAGGCTATCACCGAGGCAAAAGTGTATCGGGCAGTGTGGGTCGAGAGTCTCTTATTGATCTCACACAAATCGGCAATTTCCTTCAAGTACGAATTATATTTTTGATTACACATAACAGGTAGTAACGTTCCTCGTTCTACACAGACAGGATGTCCTTCGTATTTCTTTAGAATTTGCTGAGGCGTACTTAATAATGGAATATTACACATGTTATTTGTCTTCTCACGGGTTTTGCGTATCCAGAGGTTTCTATTGTTATCTGTAACAATATGATCTTGCTTCAGATTATAGACATCAATGAATGCTAATCCTGTCCAGATTGAAAACAGGAATACATCCCGAACTAATTCCAAACGAGGCATCGCAAATTCTTTCTGAGAAATTCGAATAACTTCTTCCATAGTCAGAAATTCCTTATTGACCGGCACTTCATGAAATTTGATTCCGGTAAATGGATTTCGGCTAATGTATTCATTGGCAATCGCCAGATTGATTACTTTTTTGAAACACTTCATATAACGGATTACGGTATTCTGTTGGCATCTCTTTTCCGTCTTTAGATAAAATTCAAAATCTCTCACCAATTCTCCTTTCACTTCTTTCATGAGTAAATCATCTTCACCGTATTTAGTCTGAATCAACTCTTGCAGGTAGCGAGAGCAACATTCGTATCGGCGAACTGTAATATCGGCATAATCTATTCCAATTAATTTTCGGCATTGCTCATTATGTTCGTTGAAAAAAGCAATCAGTGTTTTGCGGTCTTCATCATCCATTCCCAAAAACTTATTCCGAAGAATTTTGGCAGTGATGCTTTTTCCGCTCTGTTCCATCTCATTATAAAGTTGAGACAGCCTTATTTGTGCGGATTCGATGTAGTCGTTAAGGTCTCTGGATTTTCGATCTCTTCCCCTGGAGCATTCTTTAGCTTGATTCCAGAGAGAAGGGTTAATGCTTTTCTTTGTACGGATTTCCTCACGCTGACCGTTTACGGTAATTCGCATACTTACGGGGGCTTCTCCACTTTTTAGTAACTGGTTCTTCTTTAAGAAGAATAAAACTCCAAATGAATTTCTTCTCATTTCCTTGCAATTTTAATGGCTCAAAATTAAGGAAATAGGCCCAGATTTAAATTATGCAAAATGCTGTATATTAACGAAATAAAAACGTCTTGGTGACTATTTTTGATAGTCTCGAAAAAGTCACCGATTACGCCACCAGATATGTTCTTTTTCGCCCCATTTTGCGCTTTCGGCAGAAAACAAAAATCCCCGAAAGTGATTGACCTTCAGGGATTTTCTATTTTCTGCTTTTCTTATCAGTGGTGCCACCAGGAATCGAACCGGGGACACAAGGATTTTCAGTCCTTTGCTCTACCAACTGAGCTATGGCACCTTAACCGTTTTGCGTGTGCAAAGATAGTACATAATTTATATTCTCCAAAAAATATACAAACTAATTTGAGAATATTTTTACAATTCATAGAACCCTATAAGCTGCAACCAGCCTAATTATTGAGCATTCCACCCTCATTATCAGAATGTATAGACTAAATAAAATCGGCTGAAAAATATTAAAAAAAACAGGTGATATTTTTCATATCAAATCGTATTCAGGCACGAAAGCTGATTCGCTTTACATAAAAACAAAAATATCGGTCTTAATTCGATACTACTTTCAATCCAATAATTGAACAGACAAGCGTAAAAATAAAAAATAATCGCCAAAAGCTGGAAGGTTCCTTAAAAACCAAAATTCCTAACAATACAGTACCAACGGCACCAATGCCTGTAAATATAGCGTAAGCGGTACCCATTGGTATTGTCTGAACGGCTTTTATCAACAAATACATACCCAAGGTAAGACAAATACCAAAACCAATATACCAGTAGTATGAATGAGGAGCAATTGCCTCTTTTGCTTTTGATATGCAAAATGTAAACCCAACCTCAAACAAACTCGCTAATAATAAATAAATCCATCCCATAATACTATACACTCACTGAACAAACGTTCAATATATTAAAAAAATAATACTACTCCAATAAAAAAATATAATGCAATAAAGCCTTTTCCAGATTCTGAACGATCGAATTGCCATCTGTACTGAAAATACTTTGAAACCAAATACCATCAGTCAGAGTGAATAATTGCATCGCCGAAACTTCAATATCGGTATCCTCCTTTATCTCTTTCTTCGATACACTATTGCTCAGCGCACTCTCCCACCCGATTTTCTCTTTTTCGATTGTAGCCTGATATTTATTTCTAAATATGGCATCACGTTGCATCACTTGATAGAAGAGAAAATGATAGTTTAGCATCGACACATTTGTATTCTTAGATGCACCTCCAACAATATCAGAGACTATTCTAGCGATCTTCTTAAAACGCTTACAAATAAAATCTACAAATTCGAAAACTGTGTAATTTGCCGTGCGTCGAACTTCAAAATCAAATATTCTTATAAAATACTTTTCAGTAACCTGTATAAACAGATCCTCTTTATTCTTGTAATAATGATACAGAAGACCTCTGGACAGACCTGTCGCTTGCTGTATATCAGATATTGACACAGCATCAAAGCCTTTCAAGAGCAATAGCTCAAATGTTCTTTCTAATATTAATTCTTCTGACACCATAATTGAACAATCATTCAACAAAGATATATTTTTATATCAAATCAGACAAGATCAAATATATAATTATAGAAATTTTATAGAATAATAGTCTTTATAAACCAATCGTAAAACAACCAGCTAATAATCCAATTAAGTGAACCATAGTAGAGCAGCACGGGATAAAGATGACAATAGATACAAAAACGATGAAAAGTTCTTACCTTTGAGCTTTCTTTATTTAGATCGAAATATAACAAAGGCATCGAGAAAAATGACTGTATTATACGAGGACAACCATATCATCATCATCAATAAAACAGTATCTGAGATTGTACAAGGAGACAAAACCGGAGATAAGCCACTTTCAGAAATTGTAAAAGAATATCTAAAAGAGAAATACAACAAACCTGGAAATGTATTTTGCGGGGTAACACACCGTCTCGACAGGCCGGTAAGCGGCATTGTTATCTTTGCGAAGACAAGCAAAGCCCTTAGCCGATTGAATGAAATGTTCAAAAACAAACAGATAGACAAAACCTACTGGGCAATAGTAAAAAACATGCCGAAAGAAGCGGAAGGAACACTTAGAAACTATCTGGTTAGAAATGAAAAGCAAAACAAATCGTATGCTTACGATGTGGAAAAGCCAAATTCGAAGCTAGCCATACTGCACTATAAGTTGATAGCACGATCCGACAGATATAATTTACTTGAAGTTGACCTTGAAACAGGCCGCCACCACCAAATACGTGTACAACTGTCTAAAATGGGATGCCCTATAAAAGGTGATCTGAAATACGGCTTCGACAGGTCTAACCCCGATGGAGGCATCAGCCTTCATGCACGTAAAGTATCTTTCCTACACCCGGTTTCAAAGGAACTGATCGAGGTCACTGCCCCTCTACCTAAAGATACCCTTTGGCAAGCTCTGGAAAAAACAATTAGTTAGAACTTACAGGAACTTCCTTTCCCGAAATGATATCCTCTATATATGAACGTAGAGAGGCATAATCTGCATCCTTAGAAAAAGTATGTCCATAAGTATAACGTGTTACTCCTTTTATTTTAGAAATTTTATATTCCCCTCCAGACTGATTATCAATAGATGGTGTGTATTCAACGAAAATAGAAGAGTCCACTTCTCCCGAGTCATTCATCACATAGAATATATTTTTAACGAAAGGCTGAGATGAGCTCTCTTCATAACGCTCATATGCATATACATCAAAAGAACCAACTTTAAACTGATCTATACAAAAATTATCAGAGATGGAAGTCGAAGCCAACTGGCCTTCTTTATATGCATTATATAGCTTAGTCTTAGATGTAGCCGCCTTGTTATACTCCCCAAGCTTAACATAACAATGAACCAGTTTTTCATACGAATAATAATCGTCAGGAAGATAGCCGACTAATTCCTCATAGGCTTCTGCAGCTTTTGTATATCTACCAAAATCATATTCTATTCGTGCTATATTATAAAGAACTGTAACCAACAATTCCTTATCCTTCTCTATTTTGTCTTTGGCAGTATAAAATACATTCAATGCATCAGACAGATCGTCTCGGCTTGCATATATTACCCCTATCATGTAAAACGCTTTCTCTGAAGGAGGATTAAATGATGTAGCCTTCTTATAGTTCTCCAAGGCTTTATCGGTATCTTCTTTTGCTAAAAACACATCACCCAATCCCACGTATGCGTCTGCAAAATTAGGAGAAATAGCAATAGCCTTTTCAAAACTACCTTTTGCATCATCTGCACTGCCATTTGCATTCTGAACTAATCCTTTCACATAATAAGCTCGGGCACATTTCGCACTTTTCTGTACAGATAAGTCTATATATCGCGACGCATTGATCAGATCGTCCAAGTAAAAATAAGCCTCTGCTACATAAGCAAGATTATCGGCCGAAAGGCTGCGTGGCTGAGCGGCATATTGTTCTACAACCTCTTGATAAAGTCCTTTATCAAACAATGATTTTATATCCTCTGTTGGTTTTACGACTTGTAGCTGTGCAGAGAGCAATGACTGTACCGAAAAGCACATTAGAAACGAGATAAAGAACAACTTAACAATACTCTTTTTCATACTTAATTTTCTTTATTTTTCTTAAAACCATTTCTGTCTTCTTATCCAAAGGTAAGAAAGAACCGCAATCAATATAAGAGTTATCCAAGCTCCGAGATAACCATATTTCCAATCCATTTCGGGCATCAGCTTGAAATTCATACCCCAAACACCTACCATAAATGTCATTGGAATAAATATGGTAGACACTATCGTCAATCGCTTTATAATATCATTCATTTTAAGGTTATTGTTATTATAATACAAGTCCAGAAGGGAAGTCAGCGACTCATGGAAAGAAGCCAAGTTGCCCAAAATAGAACGCATACGATCATCAAAATCATTATAATAAACAATATTTTCCTCTTCTATCAACTTATTGGTGTTATGCAAGAGATTGACAAATTCCTCACGCAGAGAAGTGATAGTACGCTTTATATGCATATAATCGACACGGCATTCGTGCATCAAACGCAGGATATCGATAGACCCTTTGCCTTCTATCAAATGATCTTCTACATCAGCCAGCCTGTCTTCAATATCCATTACGGTATTCACATTCGCCTGATTCACGGCGCTCATCAAAATGTATAGAAGAAAGTCAGCTCCTTTCTGACGCACCACAACATTATTCTCTTCTATATTTCTTTTTACATCATCAAAAACAGGGATTGCTGCCTCCTGAAAACTGACTACAAAGTTCTTTCCAAGAATAAACCCGATCTGCATATCGTCAATATCTGTAGTATCTTTTACCTGATAAAAGAGAGACATCAGAACAAATGAGATAGTTTCATACCCAACAGCCTTTACAACTTGTCTGTTTCCCAGAAGGTCTTTAATATCAAAACCGTGTAGTCCAAGCTCTTTACAAATTCGGTATACAGTATTAGCATCAGATATCCCTACTATCTTTATCCAATTTACCTTCGTTGTATCTATCTTATCCTTAATAGATTCTTGCAATTGAATATTCCTAACCTCCAAACGTGTCGTATCATATTGAACGAGTTCAATAGCCATCGGTATATCCTTATCGCCAAGATATACGGGTTTGGTTAATAGATAATTGTTTCGTGAAACCTTATTCTTCGATTTTCTGGTGGTTCGTTTACTCATACTGCAAAATTATGTTTTGAGTGATATTAAACAATATCAAAAGTAAGAATAAAATACTATATTTGTCGACTCTAAATCCGTATTATTTAAACTAAGGCAGATTTACTGACGATAAATTATTAACACTTGTGATGTAACCAATGAACGAAATATACAGCATATTAAAGAAAAAGAAAATGCAATTCTTTTTCTTATTTTATATACTACTTCTACTGCCTATACTGTGCCCTTTAGCCCAAAATTTTACTTTTTTAGACAAAGTTGCTGTTTTCTTGGTGTGTGGTTTATTCTTTGCTGCTATCTGGATCTTATCGCTATTTATCAGTTCCAGATCTGAAAAGATCATATACTCCATCATGTTGGCTGTCTCAATTATTCCGGGATCAATCTATCTGGCCTACTTACTGTTTGCGCACGTTATGCTTGAGCAAAATAGTGTGACTAGTCTTTTCGAAACCAATCCCGAAGAGAGTAAAGAATTTATAGCGCATTATCTGAGCATGTGGGTTATAGCCGGAGTTGTCGTATATGCTGCGATACCTATCGTGATGATCTGTAAAATGCGATCGTTCAGAAAGCTCAAAATAAAAGAATATAAAACGCTGTTTATATTGAGTATAATAACAATAATAGCCATTGTTGGCATAGGCAGGGTATCACGATCTGTATATTTCATCAATTTCTACAGAACATTTATCAGCTACAAAATCCGTACAACCCATGAGGTAAAAGAGATACAAGCACGTCAAAGCTTAGATTATGAAGTAAAAACCAATCATAAGGACTCTATCCCTCAAATCATGGTATTAGTGATTGGCGAATCACTAAACAAACATCACATGTCTCTCTACGGCTATCCAAGAAATACAAATCCCTTGTTGTCACAATACGGAGACAGCCTTGTTGTATATAATGATGTAGTAGCTCCACATGTGCATACGATTCCTGTGGTTCGTTCTTTATTATCGATGAACGAAGTAGATCATTCGGAATACTTCACAGAGAAACCATCTATGTACGAATTATTCAACCGTGCGGGATACGAAACATACCTCATAAGCAATCAGAGATTTAATGACGAAATGCGGGCAAGCTACGACATACTGCTATCGCTTGCGAAAAAAAGATACAATCTGGCATCTTACAGGCAACACGATGATATTGTCCTTCCCATACTGAATAAAATACTGGAGAAGAATGACAAGAAAGATAAATTGATTATCATACATCTCATAGGAAACCACATGGCCTATGAATTCAGATATCCAAAAGAATACATCGTCTTCAACAACCAAAAAGATGGCTTGGTGAAAGATGCTCCATACAGAGACGAAAAGGCAAAAAAAGCGATAGATGCTTACGACAATTCTGTTCTCTATAACGACTATATAGTAAACAGCATTATCGGCTCACTAAAAAAATTACAGCATCAGGATGCTGCCATGATCTACTTATCCGACCACGGAGAGGAAATGTACGATTACAGAGATTTTGCAGGGCATGCCTATGAAAAAGTATCACCAACGATGAGCGAAGTCCCTTTTCTTGTATGGCTATCGCCGTCATACAGAAAATTCAGGAAAGATCTTGTCTTTGACAAAAACAGAGTTTATTCATCAGCAGACTTTNNTCGGTATCCGATCTGGCAGGAATAAACTATGTTGATTACGATGACTCGAAGAGCATATTCTCCACTCATTTTGTTCCTCGTGAGCGTTATGTAGGAGAAAAAAAATATGAAGACATAAAAGAGAAGTTTGAGAAATAGAAACTATCTGCCGGTGTAATCAGAAAATCATTTTATAGCCTATTCCCCGAATATTTATAATTTGAATTGTAGGGTCTAAAGCTAACTTCTTACGCAGCTTTACGATAAACACATGCAGGCTGCGTGTATTAAAGAAACTATCATCGCCCCAAAGCTCAATCAGTACAGCTTTATTCTCTACGATATTATTCTGATTAGAACAAAGACGCTCCAATATAGCAGCTTCACGGTGAGAGAGGATTTCAGTACGTTGAGAGTGAACCAATTTCTGCATCAAAGGATCGAATGTATATTTTCCTATCTCATATGTTTTATCTTGAGGGATCTCCGTTTGCGCTCTGTTCAGCAAAGCCTTGATACGCACAATAAGCTCATCCATTCCGAAGGGCTTTTTCAAGTAATCGTTACCTCCTATTTCAAACCCCTGAACCACATCGTCCGTCCTCGACTTAGCACTTAAGAATAAGATTGGAGTTTTCTTGTCACTTTTACGTATCAACTGAGCCATTGTGAAACCATCCATCTTTGGCATCATTATGTCTGCCACGACGATATCGGGCTTCAACCGATGAAAAAGCTCGAGTCCTTTTTCCCCATTAACTGCTATATCAACAACAAACTCCTTTTTCTCTAAAGCATCTTTAATGATCATAGACAAGGCCGGTTCGTCCTCTACTAATAATACATTTATCTTATTCATCCTATCATTATTTCGAAACAAGTTCCTTTACCTTCTACACTTTTCGCTTTAATATTCCAGCCATGCTTAACAACAATTGTCTTTACATAAAAAAGCCCTAAGCCATATCCTTTAACATCGTGAACATTACCAGTATGAACACGGTAAAACTTATCGAATATCTTATCCAAACAACCGTCCGGGATACCGATTCCGTTATCACATACAGATAAAACAATTTTGTTTCCCGACTTACGTGCCGACAAACGAACCTCTACCGAATCGTTGGAATACTTGATTGCGTTTTCAATCAGATTACTTACTACATTACCAAAATGCAATCGATCGGCTTCGATACTCAATCCTTCAGGTTGTATATCTATTACAAATGAAGTTGGTTTTACAGTGTTCAGCAGAAACTTATTTTTATGACTCTCAAATATGCTGCCCACTTCTATATTTTCTAAATTGAGTTTGAGGTTTTTTCGCTCCTCTACCGACATCGTTAGTATCTGTTCCACAAGGCTATTCAGATACATTAACTGCTCACGAGAAATATCAAGGTACTCTTTTCTTTTTATAGGGTCATCTCCAAAACCAAAGTTCTGGAGGGAATCTACTGCAGCGTAAGTAACTGATATCGGCGTTTTAAGTTCATGTGTCATATTATTTACAAAGTCAGTCTTTATTTCATCTATTGTTTTTTGCCTTAATATGATTTTAAGCAAATATATAAAAGTGATAATAAGTAAAATAACCATCAATACAGAAACCGAAGTCAACCCCCACATATCTTTAAAGATATACCACTTAGGATTATCCATATATAAATAATAATTATGTATCTCGGTTTTGAGACCTTCTAAAACATATTCCTTACTATTCTTAAAATCGAAAGTTCCTTTAGGCGTTTGAGCCACCAATGTGTCGCCAGTAGATGTTCTACACTGTATAACATGAGGTATATCGAATCCTTGTGCAGACAAATCGGCACTCATAATACTATCCAAACGTACTAAGTCGAGTGGGGTTATTTCTCCAATAGCAGACAAAAGTCCTTTCTTGATTAGTATCGTTACCTCTTGCAAGTCTGCGTAAATAGAATCAGAGCTACTTTTTTCGCCTCCTCGTTCTTTGGAGAAACTCATACTAATCGTCGTCTTGCCTTTGCCGGAGTTATAAGTCTTTGTTTCTACAGAAGCAGGAATATCATCTTTTGCTTCTCCCTCCTCTTCATCCTTGGTAGATATGGAAGACATTCTGATTGCCAATTCTTTGAAGGAACTGCTTTCTGCCGTATTGTTTATTACTGTTTCTAACTTCTCATATTGCTGGTTATAGAAATTGACCAACCAATAAGCCTGATAAGAGCAAACCAGAATTAACAAACTAAAAATGACGATCGCTATGGATTTAAATCTGAACTTCATACATGAATTCATTATCGATAAAGCAAATGTAAACAATAGCTTAGAAACAAAAAATAGTGATAACACTAAATAACACTAGAAAGACAAACTATGATACAAATGATTTCGATAAAATTATCTTATATAAAGGTAGTTATAGTAACAAAGAAATAAAATACAGACACTTTTTGTAACAGAGAAAAGGTGACGATAAAAACAGATCAAAGAGGTGTTACTTTTGTCACCT
>NZ_DLIY01000016.1:40784-154864 GCF_002483985.1 Dysgonomonas sp. UBA7630 | reverse complement strand
ATACAAAAAAGACGCACTTTTGCTATTATAAGTCACCCCGATGCGGGTAAAACAACCCTTACAGAAAAGTTATTACTATTTGGAGGAGCAATACATGTTGCCGGAGCAGTAAAATCAAATAAGATAAAGAAAACTGCTACATCGGACTGGATGGAGATAGAAAAGCAACGTGGTATTTCTGTTGCCACCTCCGTTATGGGATTCGAATACGATGGTTATAAGATCAACATACTCGATACTCCCGGTCACCAGGATTTTGCCGAAGACACTTATCGTACCCTGACTGCAGTCGACAGTGTGATCATTGTTGTCGATTCTGCGAAAGGAGTTGAAGCACAAACACGCAAGCTGATGGAAGTCTGCCNNAATACCAGGAAAAATTAGACCTATACACTCCAAGTAAACAAACTGTTACAGAGTCGATAGGATTTAAAGATATAAACAGCCCAGAGCTGGAGACATACATTGGTGTACCTTTGGCTGCAAAGCTGAGAGATGACATCGAGTTGATTGACGGAGTATATTCCGAACTGGATATGGATACATACCTCAAAGGACAAATTGCACCTGTATTCTTTGGGTCGGCTCTCAACAATTTCGGAGTAAAAGAACTGTTGGATTGCTTTGTAAAGATAGCACCATCTCCACGGCCGGTAGAAGCAATTGAGCGTGAAGTAAAACCTGACGAACAGGCTTTTACAGGATTCATATTTAAGATACATGCCAATATGGACCCAAATCACCGCTCATGTATTGCCTTTGTTAAGATATGCTCGGGAAAGTTTGAACGGAATGTAAACTATAAACATATGCGATTGAACCGTTCGATGAAGTTTTCCTCTCCTACTGCCTTCATGGCCCAAAAGAAAGAGACCGTAGATGAGGCTTATGCAGGCGACATTGTCGGTTTGCCTGATACCGGAAACTTTAAGATCGGTGATACACTCACATCGGGAGAAGACTTGCATTTCAAAGGTTTACCTAGCTTCTCTCCTGAAATGTTTAAGTATATCGAAAATGCTGACCCGATGAAGTCGAAACAGCTTCAGAAGGGAATAGACCAATTGATGGACGAAGGAGTTGCCCAGTTGTTTACAAACCAGTTTAACGGACGCAAAATTATTGGGACAGTTGGTCAGCTGCAATTTGAAGTAATCCAATATCGTCTATTACATGAATATGGTGCTCAGTGTAGATGGGAAGCAATCAACTTGTATAAAGCTTGTTGGATAGAAAGTGACAACAAGGAACAACTAGCTGACTTTAAAAAGCGTAAGGCTCAATATATGGCAGTGGATAAAGAAGGACGAGATGTATTCCTTGCAGACTCTAACTATGTATTGATGATGGCTCAACAAGATTTCAAGGATATAAAATTCCATTTCACTTCTGAGTTTTAAGATGGTAGATATTGTTATTAATCCCGAATATAAATATCTGGAAGGTTTTGTAGAAAATCTTCCTGCCTCTTTTGCTTATGAAGGTGAAACACTATATGCCGCTCGGAATATTATAAAACTATTTGATGTAGATGGGTTTAAAGTAAATGTAAAGTTCTTTAAAAAGCCTATTTTTATCAATCAGATAGTATACAGGACATTTAGAAAGTCTAAAGCTCGACGATCATACGAATATGCCTTTAAGCTAAAGGAGAAAGGACTTCACACCCCCGACCCGATAGCGTATATAAAAGAGACTAAATTCGGGTTGCTTAAAAACAGCTTCTATATATCAAAGCATGAGCCTTTTGATGGCACAATGCGTGAACTAAAAACATCGCTCCTATCAGAAAAGGAAGAGCTGATAAAGCAGTTTGCGAGATATACAGCCGGCCTGCATGAACAGCAAATACTTCATTTAGACTACTCTTCAGGGAATGTCTTATATAAAAAGGAAGGAGACGATTATATCTTTTATCTGGTAGACCTTAATAGAATGGAGTTTGATAAACCCATCAGCATGGATACAGCTTGTTTTAACTTTAGACGATTATGGGGAAGCGATGATATGATTTTCTTATTTATTAAAGAATATGCCCAAAGCAGAAACTTTGATGTAGAAGATTGTCTTAAACGAACGTTATACTACAGAAAAAGATTTTGGGATAATTTCACAAAAAAGCACCCGGGATCATCACCATATAAAACTAACTACTAAATAGTTATTGAAGCATCTATTAATATTTATCTAACCCATTTTTACAATAGGTTCCTTCGCTATTAATAGTTTCCAAGAAGGTTTTGTGATTTTGATTGGCTTTATCTCTACTATTCACAGGATGATCAATATGATATTCTACAGCACCCATCTTTAAGAATTGTCTTTTTATTCCGGCAAAAGTAAGGCGTGCAGCTATTTCAGTATCTTCGTATCCCCAACCTATAATATCTTCGTTATATCCATTTACCTTTAGCAAATCTTCTTTCCAGAAAGCGGCATTGCAACCACGAACGAAGTAAGGATGATCGGCTTTGTATCTGAACCGAAAATAGTTTTGCAAGAACTTTGACCTTAATCTATTTGGTTGAAAGAATGATGACCATGAAAAAGGAATATCCACCGTGCCATTCCTTAAGATTTCCGCACTAGATTTTGGCGATAACTTCACTCTACTTCCTGATGTGAAGTAACCTTTTTGAGCAAAATAGTAATGATCTTCGACAAAATGTTTTTCTAAAATGATATCCCCATCTATTTGAATAATATAATCACCCGAAGCTTTCATTATAGCTTTATTTCTTATCTCAGACAACCTGAAACCATTGTCTTCATGCCATACGTGGATAAGTTTGCATGGGAAAGACTTTTGCATCTCTTCTATTAGTTCTCTTGTATCATCTCTTGAACCATCATCCGCTACGATTACCTCTATTGGTAAATATGTCTGATTGGTAACACTAAGCAATGAAACCTTAAGAGCTTCAGGCCAATTATATGTTGATATGATAAGTGTGATAGAAAAGTCGTTATTATTCATGAATACTATTTGAAGTTAATAGATATAAGATGTTAAGTCTTCTATATTTGTTATATTATATTTCTCGCAGGAAAATACGAACGTTTTGTTGGNNTAAATCACTTTTAAATCGATCCCGTAAATTTACCTCTATACCCTCCGGATGGAAGAGTAGCAATCCCGAATAAAATTCCGTTTTCTCAATCTCACGACTAAATGGGAAAGCATTAGTTATCTGCCCTTTATCATTTACCTCTATAATATAATTTTTCAGATATATATTCGGATATATAAAGGTATAATGCGAATAATAGCGTTTCATTTCAATACTTTGATGGTATAGGAATTTCGAGTTTTTAATTAGGTTCCGGACGACCTATACTTTCCTTACGGATATTATCTGTTGATCGGTTCGGTTGCCTTTTAGAAAGACCGTCTTTATGTCTTGTAACAGCTACTGAATCTATATAGCTTATATTATGTATCAAGACATTTGATCCACTACTTGTATTATTTTTAAGGTGTATATATCCTGATATGCTGTTCAGTAAGCTATCAGGCAACGAAGGTTTACTTATTGAATAATGACTATTACTTTGGATAGGAATCCGTGTTTTAACTAAGGTGTCCTTATAATTGAAATAAATTGCAGCCTCAGCTTTTTGCTTAGCACTCAATCCTTGTATATCAAATTCTAGGTGAAAATCGGAGATATTCTTTATACTCTTCATCTTCAATGTATCTATATTGAAAGAAAGAGTTGGAGTATAACTATTCAGATAGTAAAATGTAGGTATTATCAAATTACTGCGTGATCCCCTACTTAGCATCGCAGATCTTGAATTTAGAAGCGATTCATTTCTAAACTTGAGACGTGCGGCTACAGTATCATTTATTGCTGCATAATATTGTATATTATCCGAGTACCACAAAAGAGATGTATCTAGTTCGGCTTGAGTTATATTATGCTTTTTAAGCACTCCGGCCACTAACGCATCTTTCATGTCATCAGACCTGAATTGAGGATCGTCATTGAAAATAGATTGAGCTAGCCTTATATCATATAAGACATCTGTCATCTTATCGGGAGAGATTACATATCCCGGTCTTCTTCCGCAAGAGCTAAACAGAATAAGGATAGAAATAATGATATAAATAACAGATCGTTGCATAATTATGCTTTGCCGTTTTTTTCTAAAGATAATGCAAGAGTCTTACGATAGAAAAGAAGAAGGATGAAAATACCAACAGTAATAGCTGAATCAGCGATATTGAATATGGCACTGAAGAAAACAAATGGTTGTCCGCCCCATACAGGCACCCATGAAGGGAAAGTGCTTTCAATCAAAGGGAAGTACAACATGTCTACAACTTTGCCATGCAGCCAGCTCGAATATCCGTCTCCCAAAGAAACAAAGGATGCGACATGACCTGAGTAGCTAGCTGAAAATATTTCGCCGTAGAACACACTGTCTATGATATTACCAAATGCTCCGGCTAATATAAGCGATATACAGATAATATATCCTGTTTTGTATTCGCCATTAATCAGCTTGTATAAATAATAGCCAATAAAACCGATAGCTACGATGCGGAATATAGAAAGAAACATCTTACCGATGAATTCCATCCCAAAAGCCATTCCGTTGTTTTCTACAAAATATATCTTGAACCAGCTTGTTATTTCAAGACTCTCAAAGAGAGACATGTGGGTCTTCACCCAGATTTTAGATGCTTGATCTATTACAAGAACGAGTACTATTACTAGGATTGCTATCAGTCCTTGATTCTTTTTCTCCATATATCAGCTGATTCCTGTAAAGAAAGCGAAGAAAAAACAGGCATAATTCCCCCTTGCTTTTTCTTCCTTTCTTCTATGCTTTTTTTATTTAATTACTACTTATTTTACTCCGCTGTTCTTAGCCTCAATACTTAATGTAGCATGAGGAACAGCACGCAACCTTTCTTTCGGTATCAATTTACCTGTTTCGCGACAAACACCGTATGTCTTATTTTCGATACGAATAAGAGCCGATTGAAGATTTTGGATAAATTTCATCTGGCGTTGAGCCAAACGGCCGGCTTCTTCTTTCGACAATGTAGATGCACCTTCTTCCAGGACTTTGAATGTCGGTGAAGTGTCAGTAACATCATTCCCATCGGCATTTGTTATAGCCGCTCTCAACTCTTCATATTCTCCTTTAGCTTTATTTAGCTTCTCAAGAATAATATCGCGGAATTCATTTAATTCCTCATCAGAATATCTTGTTTTTTCTGCCATAACCGTTAGTTTTATAATTCCTGTTTCTTATTTTACTTAAAGATAATACATTTTCAGACTTTTTCAACAGATATCTGTAAAATATAATCATCCATATCAATATTTTGCCCATCTACAGACTCCAACAGTTCTATTTTGTCAGCAAGTACCTGTGACGCTATGTAATTATTATATTCCGAGACAGTCTCTCTTATCTGCTCCAAGTCTGTCAATTTTATATTTATTCTGTCAGTTATTTCCAGTCCACTGGATTTACGTATATTTTGTATACGGTTTACCAGCTCGCGGGCTATACCTTCTTTTCTCAGATCGTCTGTTATTGTCACATCAAGTGCAACAGTCAGTTTTCCTGCATTAGCAACCAACCATCCCGGTATATCTTCAGATATGATTTCAACGTCAGCCAATTCTATAGTAGCTGCTTGTCCATCAATATCGAATGTATATTTTTCTTCTTTTTCGAATGTAGCGATAGCTTCCTGACTCATTCCCTGCACTTCTGCGGCAAGCTGTTTCATGATCTTACCATAACGAGGCCCAAGTTTTTTGAAATCGGGTTTTACTTTCTTCACCAAGATACCCGCAGCATTATCTACATGCTTAAGTTCTTTGACGTTTACTTCATTCAATATCAGTTCGCGCACAGCATCCAAATCTTTTCCTTGCTGATCATTCAACACAGGTATCATGATTTGCGTCAATGGCTGACGTACCTTGATATTGGTCTTACGGCGCAAAGCTAAAACAGCGGAAGATATATCTTGTGCTATCTGCATACGTTCTTCCAGATTCTTATCTACTACTGATGCATCATAAGTAGGGAAATCCGAAAGGTGCACCGACGCTACTTTTTCATGCTCTGTTACAACAATCAAATCACAGAAAAGTTTATCGGCATAGAATGGAGATATCGGAGCCATAAGTTTGGCTATTGTCTCCAAACATGTATATAAGGTCTGATATGCAGATAATTTATCTTTTGTCATTTCTCCTCCCCAGAAACGTTTTCTGTTGAGGCGCACATACCAGTTGCTGAGATTATCATTTACGAAATCAGAGATGGCACGTCCGGCCTTTGTTGGTTCGTATGTATTATAATACTCATCCACATCCTTGACTAGGGTATTGAGTAACGATATTACCCAACGATCGATCTCCGGTCTTTCCGAAACAGGTATCAAGTCTTCCTTAAAGGAGAAGTTATCCACGTTTGCATACAGAGCAAAGAATGAATAAGTATTATAAAGTGTTCCGAAAAATTTACGGCGCACCTCTTCTACTCCCTCAATGTCAAACTTAAGGTTATCCCACGGCGATGCATTGGTTATCATATACCAGCGCAAAGGGTCTGAGCCATATTTATCTATTGTCTCAAAAGGATCGATAGCATTGCCTAAGCGTTTCGACATCTTTTGTCCGTTCTTATCCAATACAAGTCCGTTGGAAACAACATTTTTAAACGATATGCTGTCCTTGAACATTGTAGATATAGCATGTAGAGTAAAGAACCATCCACGGGTCTGATCTACACCCTCAGCTATAAAATCAGCCGGGTATACTTTTGAGAACTCATCTTCGCTGATATTCGGATAAAATACCTGAGCAAAAGGCATTGCCCCCGAATCAAACCAAACATCGATCAAATCTTTCTCACGTGTCATTGGTTGTCCCGAATCGGATACAAGTATTATATCATCAACATACGGACGGTGAAGATCTATTTTCTCATAGTTTGCCTTATCCAGATTCCCTACTTCGAAACCTGTCCAAGGTATTTCTTTCATCACACCGGCATCTACGGCTTTTTGCATTTCGGCATAAAGCTCTTTCATCGAACCGATGCATTTTTCTTCTTTTCCATCCTCTGTTCTCCATATAGGAAGAGGCGTTCCCCAATAGCGGCTACGGCTGAGATTCCAGTCCTGCAGGTTTTCGAGCCATTTTCCAAAACGGCCTGTACCTGTCGATTCCGGCTTCCAGTTTATTGTCTTATTGAGTTCTATCAAACGTTCGCGACAAGCAGTGGTACGTATAAACCAGCTATCGAGCGGATAATACAGCACTGGTTTGTCGGTACGCCAACAGTGCGGATAGTTGTGTACATGACGTTCTATTTTGAATGCGCGATTTTGTTGTTTCAACATCACGCAAAGATCGATATCTAAAGTTGTTGCATCAGCAGGAAGCGTATCGTCGTATTCGTTTTTCACATAACGACCGGCATATTCCTTATATAACTCAACATTTACATTATCACTAACAAAGCTAGGATCTAAATCCTCTAAGTTGAAATACTTCCCGGTGAGATCTACCATCGGACGTTGATTCTCGTCTTTGTCCAACAGAAGTAATGCAGGTACATTATTTGCTTTTGCTACACGGGCATCATCCGCACCAAATGTAGGAGCTATATGTACAATCCCTGTACCATCTTCTGTGGTTACGAAGTCTCCTGCAAGAACTTTAAATGCACCTTCTCCCGGATTAACCCATGGGATAAGTTGTTCATATTCCATTCCTGCCAAGTCTTTACCCTTCCATTCTCCTACAATCTTATAAGGTATAAGCTTATCTCCTACCTTATAATCATCAAGAGCTATGTCTTTGGCTTTCTCGTTGAACATACTGAACACAAGAGACTGTGCCATTACGGTAGTTATCTTATTTCCTGTATACGGATTGTAAGATTGTACCGCTACATAGGTTATCTCGGGCCCTACAGCTAAAGCCGTATTGGACGGAAGAGTCCAAGGGGTTGTAGTCCAAGCTAAAAAGAAAGCCTCTCCAAACTCAGACATTTCAGGTTTCGGAGACTTTATCTTAAACTGCGCAACACAGGTTGTATCTTTCACATCACGATATGCACCCGGCATATTCAATTCGTGTGTACTAAGTCCTGTTCCGGCAGCGGGCGAATATGGTTGTATTGTATAACCTTTATAAAGATAGCCTTTGTTATATAGTTCTTTCAGTAAGAACCAAAGTGTTTCTATATAACGATTGTCGTATGTGATATATGGGTCGTTCATATCCACCCAATATCCCATTATACGGGTAAGGTTTTCCCATTCCCCGGTATATTTCATTACCTCTTTACGACAGGCGTCGTTATACTCTTCTACTGTTATTTTCTTGCCGATATCTTCTTTGGTTATACCCAGTTTCTTTTCTACAGCAAGCTCCACAGGCAAGCCATGAGTATCCCATCCAGCCTTACGGTTTACAAGAAAACCTTTCATAGTCTTGTAACGACAGAAAATATCCTTAACCGATCTAGCCATAACATGGTGAATACCGGGCATACCATTAGCCGACGGAGGTCCTTCATAGAAAACAAATGATGGCGCTCCGGTGCGTATTTCCAAGCTCTTTTGGAATATGCCTTCTTTATCCCATTTTTCTAATATCTCTTTATTGACATCAGATAAGTTAAATCGATTATATTCTGAAAATTGTTTACTCATAATGTAAAATAACCTGCTTAAAAAATTGAGGACAAATATAATGAAAAAATCTATACGGTATAGTGTACGATTTTACGTTAGTTAATATAATAAGGTAAAAAAAGATAATTCACAATGATCACGACTGATTGCAAATAAATACAAAACTCATGCCAAAGAATAAAAACAAAAAAAGTAACAAAAGTAACAGATTCGTATCTGTTTTTTGATGTCACTTTTTATTTCGGATGTAAAAACCCTATACTTTATTAAGAGATAAATTTATGATGCATCGATAAACTGTCTCTTTACCCAATCCTTTCCCTCCGCCAAACGGGTTACCATCATTGCACAAACCACATTACCCGTAGAGTTGAGCAGTGTAGCCGGAACATCGATTATAGTACTTATAATCATCAATGTGGCTGCAAACTGTGGTGAAAATCCAAAGATAGAACAAATCAACAATTCGCCCGTCATGCCTCCGCTTGGGATAGCACCTACAACCGCAGCAGATAGTACGGCAACACCTATAATCATAAACATATTGGAAGAAGATGTTATCTCTTGCCCGAAAATAGTAAATAGAAATATGATCTTCAAAACACCGCCTATGATAGAACCATCCTTGTGCATATTTGTACCTAACGGAATCACTGTTTCGGCAATACGCGAAGGAATACCCATTCGCTTAGAAGCTTCTATATTGACAGGAATACACGCTGCGCTGGAAGATGTGGCAATCGCCGTAAGTAATGGAGTCAATATATTCTGCCAAAATGAAACAAAGCCTTTTTTACCTCCCGCCCAAAACACATATATAGAGTTGAGCCCGAAAAAGCTAATTCCTGTAAGGATAAGGAAAAGAATGAAAACATGCATATACCCATTCAGTATCTGTCCACCCAGATTCCCAACCGTATCGGCAAAGTAACAGCCTAGTCCGATAGGAGCCGCTTTCATTATTATATCCATCATTTTCATAATTACATGAGTGGAAGCATTTAAAAAGTCTGCCACTATTTTTCCTTTCGTACCCGAAAAAGAGGTAGCCAAGCCAAAGAAGATAGAGAATATAATAAGAGGCAGCAGATTCGCTTTTGTAAATAGCTGCTGAAAATCGGAAACAGTAAAAATATTCACAAATATTTCGGCAGAAGTCAATTGTTTTACAGTTTGTTGGGGCAGCCCTAATAAGAATTCCGACTGATTAACTCCACCTAGAGGATTATACAAGAGCGTAAAAAGATAGGATACCGCAGCAGCCACAACCCCGGTAAAAAGAAATACAAAAACAATGCTTCCTATCACTTTACCGACCATGTTAGAGTCGCGCATGTTGTAAATAGATGACGCTACACTAAAGAAAACAAGCGGCACGATGAGCACAAACATCAAATTGAGAAAAATATCCCCCACAGGCTTTACAACGCTAGCCCCTTCTCCAAAAATAATACCGCAAATACCACCAATCAGAATACCGAGAAGCAAAAAGATCGTAAATGCGTAGTTCTTCAAAACATTCATTAATCAAACTCTTATATAAGTCGACAAAAATACACTTTCATTTCGAAATATCTGTATTAAAAGAACATAGATTTTATAAGCGAAGAGTCTAAATAAAAAAGATTAAGATTTTTCATCATACCCCTTGCTAATACAAGAAAAATGCATATATTTGCACCGCAATTGCAAAACGGTGGTTGTAGCTCAGTTGGTTAGAGCGTCGGATTGTGGTTCCGAAGGTCGCGGGTTCGAGCCCCGTCTTCCACCCTAGAAAAGAAACTGTTAAATAAACAGTTTCTTTTTTTTATTATATATATCCAAACTTGGAATACTTCCTCTTTAATCCGTGATTGACTCTCATTCAATACAATAACAAAATCCCTTTCCAAAAAAGATCGAAGACTTATTCAACAACAATCAATATTCTTTTATTAAATTTGAATATTGTATTTATAAAAAATAAACATTACATTTGCAAACAAACTTTGACACGAACTCATTTAACATAACAAACTTTATAAAACAAAAATTAAACCGTTCGATATAAGGAAATTTTACAAAATTAATACCCAGAGAAAATCAAATTATAGTCTTTAATACTAATAGATAATAAAATATTACTCTTTTATCTATTTTGTAATTTGTTTGCACAAAGCATTTTGGGCATACCATACACACAAACATATCATAATGAAATGTCAGGAATTTCAGACTTAAATACACAAACAATTAACTTTTACATTTATGACAACAAACAATTTACTTAATTACTTTTTAATTCACCTTAACGGATTAAAGGAAAAGACAAAAACAAGGAAAACCAAAAGTTTCGCTTACCTATGCATGACCTTTGCTTGCTTTATGATCGCAAGTAATGCTACGGCACAAGTAACAATAGGTTCGAATGTATCACCGGAGGGAGGTTCCGTTTTAGACATCAAGGAATTCACCCCCAAAAGTGAAAACCAAACATCAGACAAAGGTGTAGTTCTCCCTCGTGTTCTACTTACAAATAAAAATGAGCTATACCCGATGTATTGGAATACTTCTACAAATTCAGAGGTGGCTGAATACACAAGCAACAAAGCGGATTTAAAGAGAACGCATGTCGGAATGACAGTATTCAATGTAACAAACACCGGCGATTTCGTAAGTGGCGTACACACATGGACCGGTACAGAATGGAGAAAAATAGACGACAGCCCTGTAATACAACCTCAAATTACATCACTAATATGTAGTGGTTCTCAAATGACGCCTAATACCTACACGGCAAATGTTCCTTTTGAAGGAATACTAAAAGTACCTTATTTAGGAGGAAATGGAGGATCATACTCAGGAACTGTTGCGGCATCAATAGGTAACGGCCTGTCGATGGAACGAATTGGGGGCAAACTCGCCTACGGAGGAGGAGAAGTTATGTACCGAATATTTGGGACACCGACAGTATCATCACCAACAGCAACAATTATACCTTCTATCGATTTTTTGGGTCAGAGCTGTAGTAGTATAAAAATCGGTGACGGTATGATCGGTATAAACCTAAAAAACTTAACCAGTGATATTACTATCAGCACAACTTATAATAGTGTAAGTGGCGATCATTCTCAGGCAAATCAACTTCCATTCGGAGATATAACAATAACGGAATCGGGAAGCTATGCATTCTCCCTGCGACTTTACGGACGAATTGGAACAACCTCCCAGAACCGTTTACCATTCTATATATATCTTCAAAAGAATGACAAATCTACACTTATGGATGCTGCTGAAATTGACGTAGTAGTTTTAGGGCTACCAACTAACCAACAAGACTATAGTTATAGCGTAACATTAGGAGGAACATTTGATGCAGGAGATAAGGTTATTATCAGCATGCTTAGACCCGATTTATCGAACTGGACATTAAGACAGGGATTAAGTTCAAATAGTGCTATACGCACCAGCCTTATTTACTGGAAGCTTTAAACATAAAACACTATTAAACAGTAAAGTATAGAATAAAGCATATCGATTAACACATTAAGGTTAAAATAAAAAACTCAGAAAGTTTGTAATACATTAAGTCTATAATTGGAGTTGTCCTTTTCAATGACAACTCCTTTTTTATTGATGCAATAAGATTCAACCCTTCCATAAAAAAAAGAGTCATCGGAAAACCCCGACGACTCTTTTTGTAATATTTCTCTCTGGCTTTATTTCTTTATACCATTTCTTTCCAGCAATGCATTTACAGTAGGTTCTTGCCCTCTGAATTTAACATACAAAGTCATTGGTTCTTCGGTATTCCCTTTCTCTAGAATGTTTTCACGGAACGAACGAGCTGTATCTTTGTTGAAAATACCTGTTTGTTTGAACAATGCAAAAGCATCTGCATCCAATACCTCCGCCCATTTATAACCATAATATCCGGCAGCATATCCTCCGGCAAATATATGGCTGAATGATGTAGACATATTAGTGCCTTCTACTACTGGCAACAAGGCTGTTTTGTCCATTGCCTTACGCTCAAATGAGATCACATCACCTGTATATGGTTGCTCTAATGTATGCCATGCCATATCAAGGTATCCGAATGATAATTGACGATAGCATAGATATCCTGCATTATAATTGGCGGCATCTACAAGTTTCTTGACAAGATCAGCAGGTATTTTTTCTCCTGTTTTGTAATGAACGGCAAACTTATCTAGATATTCTTTTTCTGTTAACCAGTTTTCCATTATCTGAGAAGGCAGCTCTACAAAATCATGTAAAACATTTGTACCTGAAAGTGTTTCGTAAGTACATTTGGTTAACATACCATGCAAAGCATGTCCAAACTCATGAAGGAATGTTTCTACCTCGTCGAAAGTAAGTAAAGCCGGTTCAGTCTCTGTTGGACGTGTAAAGTTCATCACAATAGTAACAAACGGACGAGAGTCTTTTCCTTTTTCTACATACTGTCCCTTAAACTCAGACATCCATGCTCCTTGACGTTTTCCTTCACGTGGATGAAAGTCTGTATACAGAACAGCCAAAAAATTACCATTCTCGTCTAACACATCAAAAGCTTCTACTTCGGGATGATAAACCTGTATTTTAGTATTCTTTTTAAATGTGATTCCATATAGATCTGTTGCCAGACCAAAAACACCTTTCTTTACATTTTCCAATTCAAAGTAAGGACGCACCAATTCATCGCTTACACTATATTTGGCATCTTTAAGTTTTTCTGAATAGAAAGACCAGTCCCAAGGTTGCAGGTCAATTGCTTTTCCTTCCATCCCTACTGCAAAGCCTTCTACCATCTTCACATCTTCACGAGCCGCCTGCGCATAAGCACTAAACAGGTCGTCTAACAAACCGTAAACATGCTCCTTATCTTTTGCCATCTTGTTACGTAATGTATAAGTAGCATAATCCGGATAACCCAAAAGATTCGCTATTTGCATTCTGGTTTTAGCTATTTCTTTCACATTCTCCTGATTGTCGAACTCTCCACCTGCTACGCATTTTGTATTATATGCCATATACAGTTTCTGACGAAGGTCACGGCGAGTAGAATATTTCATAAATGCGATATAGCTAGGCGCAGAAAGATCGAAGATATATCCCTCTTTTCCTTTAGCCTTTGCTTTGGCTGCCGCAGCATCTTTCACCATCTGAGGCAATCCTGCCAAATCAGCCTCATCTGTGAGAAGCATCTCAAATTTATTACTTTCTTTCAAAGCATTCTGTCCAAAATCTAAAGTCAATTGGCTCAACTTTGTAGAAAGTTCTTTGTATGTATCTCTATCTTTTCCTACAAGTGTTGCCCCGCTATTTTCAAAGCCACGGTATGTTTTTTCTACCAAACGGATTTGCTCGGGTGTAAGGTTCGATTCCAGACGTTTATCATAAACAGCCTTCACTTTTTGAAACAAACCTTCATTCAATGTTATTGAATTGGAATGTTCCGAAAGTTTTGGTTGAATACGCTGTGCTATTTCCATCATCTCATCATTGCTCTCTGAGCTGAGTAGGTTAAAGAACACAGATGTTACTCTACTTAGCAACTTTCCGGACTCTTCCAAAGGAACGATTGTATTCTCAAAGGTAGGAACCGCCCTGATCATTACTATCTTGTTTATTTCAGCCTGATGCTCTGCTATTCCTTTTTCTATAGCAGGTTCGTAATGCTCGTTCTTGATTTTATTGAACGGCGGTGTATCGTAAGGCGTTTTATACGCCGAAAAAAACGGGTTTTGAGCTTGAATTGTAGTCATAGCTATTGTTAATAATAAAACGAAAAAACACTTTTTTTTCATATAATTCAAATATTTGAGGTTATCAATTATCTCTTTATTTAACTTCCATTATCAATTTTACCGATATATAAATGATTTGCTTGATTTAGGACTCTATTTATCGTTATAGTTTTAAATTAAATAATTCAATGGAAACATACAAAGGTACAAAAAGTAACACAAAAATCTTACCTTTGCCCATTAAATAAGAAGCCTGAATGGCAAACACGAACAAGAAAGATAGAGTATTTGATTTTTCATTTTTAGATTATTATTTAATGGCATACGCAAAGAGGCGTGATATAAGAATTTGGATTTGATAGCAAATATCCTTAATTTATTATGCGTATACTATATAAGACAAAAGTTAAACAACCTCTAAATCGTCTTGAAATATACTTTTTTTAATATTTACACGTTATAAATTAGTAAAATTTACGAACCGATTATGATAGATTATATAAAAGGGGATATCGCTGAACTGACCCCTACTTCCGCTACACTCGAAACACATGGTATAGGTTATTTTATAAACATAAGCTTAAATACATATACCAGTATATCAGGACAAAAGAGTGCCAAATTATACATATATGAGGCAATAAGAGAAGACGCCTACCAGCTATATGGTTTCTCCGAAAAACAAGAACGTGAGCTATTCATCTTATTGATAAGCGTTTCGGGCATAGGAGCAAGCACGGGTCGTATGATTCTATCGTCGATGACTGTGCAGGAATTAACAAACGTAATAGCCTCTGGCAATTCGGATATACTAAAAACCGTGAAGGGCATAGGCACTAAGACCGCCCAACGTGTAATTGTTGACCTGAAAGATAAAATCAAGGTCAGTGGAATTGAGTCTGTAGAGATGTTTGCAAAAACAAGTCAGGCCGGAGAAGAAGCTATCGCAGCACTGGTAATGTTAGGCTTTCCACAGCAGGCTTCGCAGAAAGCAGTATCCAAAATATTGAAGGACAAACCGGACAGCACTGTTGAGCAAGTAATAAAGACGGCACTAAAAATGCTCTGATCATTCACTCTATTTATATTTACCTTGTCGGATTGAAGAAGAAACTTACAAAATATTTGTTTTTTATCACGCTTTTAGTAAGCTCGATCAGTTTATTTTCCGGTATTTACGGAAAAAAGGAAATCGATATTGCCCAAAAAGAAAGCTCTTTGCTAGAAACAAATGATACTGTACCTCTCTTTCCGGTAAAGAAAACTCAGATAGAAACTTATAAAGACCTCAACGCTAATCCTCCGGCAGACCTCAAAGATCCCGACAACCTAAAGAAGTCTGTAGAATATGACCCGGCCAGCGGACTGTATATTTTCCGTACAAAAATCGGAGACCAAGAAATATCCACTCCTTTTTCTTTAAGTTCTGACGAATATATGGATTACACCCTCAAGCAATCCATGAGTAGATATTTCAGATCTAAAAATGCAGAAGCATACGACAAGAAGGACGAAAAAGATGAGTTTTCGCTGAAAGACATAAAACTAAACTTAGGTCCGGCCGAGCGGCTTTTTGGACCCGGTGGAGTAAAGGTGAGAACACAAGGATACGTTGAAACTACAATGGGCTTTAAGCGAAGTAGTACAGACAACCCTACCCTCTCGGAACGCAACAGAAGTCACACTACCTTTCAGTTCAAAGAAGATATTCAGATGAACGTAACAGCCTCAGTTGGTGATAAAATCAACTTCGGCATGAATTATGACACCAAGGCCTTATTTGATTTCGACTCTAAAAAGCTGAAATTGGGGTACGATGGAAAGGAGGACGAAATAATAAAGAAGATAGAGGCCGGAAACGTAAGCATGAGTACAACAAACTCGCTCATCAACGGAGGAACAGCCTTATTCGGGATCAACGCAGAACTTCAGTTCGGAAAACTACGGATAAATACAGTTATCTCTCAACAGGAGTCTCAGTCGCAGACAGTAAATACAAAGGGAGGAATACAAACAACCGAATTCTCTTTTAAGGCTGATCAATACGACGAAAACAGACACTTCTTCTTGGGATACTATTTCCGTGATAGTTACGATAATGCAATGAGTAGAATCCCTTATATCAACTCACCTGTATCAATCACTAAAATAGAAGTGTGGGTTACGAATAGGAGAAGCGACTTTATGCAGTCTAGAAATATTGTTGCCTTTGCCGATATTGCAGAGCGTGACAATATTAAAAATCCAAAATGGATAGGGACAGGCTCTGTAAAGACACCATATAATGCCGCTAATAACCTATATGGTACGATGACCACAGCACACACCAGGGCTAGGGATATTTCTCAAGTAACCAGCGAGTTTAATGGCTATATAGAAAGCGGACTCGACTATGAGAAAATAGAAAGTGCGCGAATGCTTAGTTCTTCGGAATATACATACAACGCACAACTAGGGTACTTATCTCTAAACTCTGCATTACAAGCCGACGAAGTACTTGCAGTAGCTTACCAGTATACAGTAAATGGAACTACATATCAAGTAGGAGAACTATCAACGGATATATCTGCCAATTATGAGTCAAGCAACCCCAAATCAGGTGCTTTGTTTGTAAAATTATTAAAGCCCATCTCTCTGTCTCCACGCTCATATACATGGGATTTGATGATGAAAAACATTTATTCCCTTGGTGCAAGCAATATACAACAAGACCGTTTTAGATTAAACATAGCCTATCAGTCAGACACTTTAGGTACATACATAAACTATCTGCCTGAGGGAAACATTAAAAATCAACTTCTGATAAAGGTGATGAACCTAGACAGATTGAACTCTCAGAATAAAGAAGTTACCCAAAAAGACGGAACAAAAGGCGATGGTATTTTCGACTATCTTGAAGGATATACCGTCCAGTCTCAGAACGGACGCATTATATTCCCTGTGGTTGAACCGTTCGGAAAGCATCTGGCGAATAAAATAGGCAGTCCTATTATTGCAGAAAAGTATGTTTACCCGCAATTATATGACTCGACATTGACCGTAGCCAGACAAATCGCAGAAAAAAACAAATTCAAGATATACGGTTCATTCAGAGGATCATCGAACAGTAAAGCTGAAATTGACCTGATGTCGACAAACATACCACAAGGATCAGTTAAACTTACAGCCAATGGTATGCTCCTCACCGAAGGAACAGACTATATAGTTGACTACACATCAGGTATAGTCACTATCATAAATCAGAACCTGATAGATTCCGATGCCAATATACAGGCTTCGTTAGAGGAACGATCGTTAGGTATGCAGCGAAAAACAATGATGGGGCTGAATCTGAGCTACGATATCTCAAAGAATTTCAACATCGGCGGTACAATTATGCATCTATACGAAAAACCCCTTACCACTAAAACAGTTATTGGCGAAGAATCTGTCAATAATACCTTATGGGGATTGAATACGTCATATAAAACCGAGTCGATGTGGCTCACCAACCTGATTGACAAGATACCGTTTGTGAATGCAACACAACCTTCTCAAATTAGTTTTATGGGTGAGTTTGCGCACATGATACCGGGACATTACCAAAATAAAGATACGGGTGGATTCTCTTATCTCGATGATTTTGAGTCGTCGCAATCACGCATCGAACTCAAAAGCCCTTATGCATGGAATCTTGCGTCAACACCGAAGGAACTACCTAAATATGTTTATCCTCCTACTATATCAGGGAATAAACCTTCGGATAGTATCCAATATGCAAAAAACAGAGCCATGTTATCTTGGTTTACTATCGATCCGCTATTTACACGCAAAGGGTCGTCACTTACACCAAGTTATATAAATAGTGACTCTTTATCAGATCACTATGTAAGGGAAATTGGTATCACCGAAATATATCCGAACCGAGATATCAGACAAACAGAATCGGCAACAATACCAACATTAAACTTATCGTACTACCCTAACGAAAGGGGGCCTTACAATCTGGATGGAGAAAAAATAGATTCGGATGGGAAATTATTAAATCCACGAGATCGCTGGGCGGGCATTACACGTAAAATGGATGTGCGTGACTTCGAAGCATCAAATATCGAATACATTGAATTCTGGCTAATGGATCCATTTGTAAAAGATTTTTCAAGTTCGCACAAAGGAGGAGACCTTTATTTCAATCTGGGAGAAATATCAGAAGATGTTTTGAAAGATGGGAAAAAGTTTTACGAAAACGGACTACCTGTCAATGATGATCCTACAGCATATACAAAAACTGTGTGGGGAAAAGTACCTACGCGCCAATCTACCGTATATGCATTCGATGATAATTTGGGAGCTATTGCCCGCGAAAAACAGGATGTCGGGCTAAATGGATTGAATCAAGAGGAAGAAAAAACATACGGCGTATATAAGGATTTCTTAGACAATCTGAAGACTAAGCTACCTCAAAGCACGCTTGATGAAATGGTAAACGATCCTTTCTCTCCACTCAATACTCCTTCGAGAGACTTATACCATTTCTATCGTGGCTCAGACTACGACCGCGACCGAAAAGGGATACTCGACCGCTACAAATACTATAACGGTACGGAAGGAAATTCGAAACCGACAGATCAGAGTGGCGAAAGGTATTCTACCGCAGCACGTGGAGTTCCCGATGTAGAAGATATAGATCAGGATTACACGCTGAATGAAAATGAATCGTATTACCAATATCGGGTATCACTGAAGCCGGATAGCATGAATGTCGGTCGCAACTATATTGTAGACGAACGAGAGGTTACTGTCCCGCTCCGAAACGGAAAAGAAGAAAAGGTAAGATGGTATCAGTTCAAAATTCCAATTCGCCAAGGAAAACGAATTGGAAATATTAACGACTTCAAGAGCATCCGTTTCATGAGAATGTTCCTGACTGATTTTGAACAACAAACAGTGCTGCGATTCGGAACCTTACAGCTTGTAAGAGGTGATTGGCGTGTTTACGATCAGGACTTAACAAGTGGAGCTAAGATGGGAAATGGGTCTATTGATATTTCGACAGTAAATATCGAAGAAAACTCTGAAAGAAAACCTGTAAATTATGTATTACCTCCGGGGCTAAGCAGATCATTAGATCCTGACCAAACGCAATTGACCAAAGAAAATGAACAATCGCTATCGATGCGCGTGACAAATCTCGATCCGGAAGATGCACGAGCCATATACAAGAATACATCTTACGACCTGAGACGCTATAAGCGTATACAATTATTTACACATGCCGAAAATCTTATAAATAGAACTGAGTTGGCAAATGGAGACATATCTGTATTTATGCGTTTAGGTTCTGACTACAAGAACAATTACTATGAATATGAAATACCTTTAACAATAACACCCGAAGGTAATTATGGAAACGGAGACAGGGCTGTGGTATGGCCTAAAGATAATATGTTTGATTTCCCTCTCGAGTTACTGAAAAATATAAAACTGAACAGAAACAGAGAAAAAAGAAAGTCGGGCTCAACAGTATCTTATACAACCCTATACCATGAGTATGATCCTGATAAGCCAAACAATAAAGTAAGTGTAATGGGCAATCCGTCTTTATCGGATGTTTACGTAATCATGATCGGTGTCCGAAACAACTCCAGACTAACAAAATCGGGTGAGGTATGGATTAACGAGCTTCGCCTGACCGATTTCGACGAAGAAGGAGGATGGGCGGCTCAGGGTAGCCTGAATGTTGCTCTTTCGGACCTGGGAAACATCAGCGTTTCGGGACGGAAGGAGACAGCCGGATTCGGAGCTCTGGATCAAAGCCTGATGGAAAGACGACAAGACGACTATCATACATACAGCATAGCCGCAAACATAGATTTGGGAAGGTTTTTACCTGAAAAGGCAAAGGTTAGTTTGCCGCTGTATTATTCATATTCCAATCAGACGACAACGCCTAAATACGACCCATTCGATCAGGATGTAACGCTGAAAGAATCATTCAGCTTGGTAGAAACTAAAGCAGAAAAAGACTCGATAAAAAGTCTTGCTCAAGAAAAGTCTACCACAAAGAGTATAAGCCTCAATAATATAAAAGTGAATATACAAAGTAAGACGCCGATGCCTTACGACCCGGCAAATTTCAATATCGGATATTCATTTAATCAGACTGAAATTAAAAATCCAAGTACAGTCTACGATGTTACTAAAAATTACAACCTGACTTTTGGATATAATTATAGCCCGATAGTAAAAACGTGGGAGCCTTTCAAAAATACAAAAAGTAAATCCGGCGCGGCTAAGTATGCCAAATCGCTCGGGTTCAACTACCTGCCAAGCAACATTGCCCTTAACTCAAGGATTACCCGTTATTATAGCGAGACGCTTTTACGTGACATAGAAAGTTACTCATTGGGCGGAAGTAATAATAATGAGTTCTTGTCGTGGAGTCAGTCTTTCTTGTGGGACAGAGATTTTAATATCAATTGGGATTTTACAAAAAATCTGAAATTCTCATTCCAATCGGGAACCAGAGCCGAAATAGAAGAACCATACTTACAGGTAAATAAGAAACTGAATCGAGAGCATTACGAAATATGGAAAGATTCGGTTATGCACAGTATCAGAAACTTAGGCAGCCCCCTATCCTATCGCCAGATAGCCAGAGTAACTTATCAATTGCCATTCAAGAACATTCCGGCTACCGACTGGCTCACATCCAATGCCAGCTACACAAGTGGCTATCAGTGGGATCGAGGAGCACAAGTAGAAGGAATAGAGGTAGGAAATACCATAAGCAATAATGTAACCCTAGACTTTACCAATCGCATCGACATGGTTTCTCTATACAATAAATGGGGATTTCTCAAAAAAGTAAACGATCGATTCGATTCGAGAAGAAGACAGTCTCCAACTCAAAGACAGCAAGAAAAGAGACAGCCTGAAAGAAGGCGCTTTACTCAGGATATTACATTGCGAAAGGATACAACATATACTCTAAGGCACGGACTGAATACGAAAAATATACAGGTATCAGCAAAGCTAGACGGTAAACCGTATTCTGTAAAATTCAAAAAGACAGATACAAATACAATATTAATAACGAATAAAGACTCTGCAAATATCCTGATCAACGTCGAGAGTAAGATCAATGATCCGAATAGCTCACAGCTTCTGACTGATATCTTAGATTATTCGGCTAGAGGCTTAATGTCATTACGCACCCTGAATATTAATTACTCGAAACGAAGAGAAACACATCTTTCAGGATTTATTCCAACCATTGGAGACATGTTTGGGCAGAAAGACACAAATGAGTACGGACTTGTTCCGGGTCTGGGGTTTGCATTCGGTCTCGAAGGTGGAGAAAAATTCATCAACAAATCGTTGAGTAGAGATTGGTTGGTGATGGATACTATGAATATCTCGCCTGCTGTATATAACAGTGCCGAAAAGTTGGAACTAAGAGCTCAGATAGAACCTATCAAGAATCTCAAAATAGAGCTTAATGCCAATTACGAAAATAATAAGAGAACTGAAATCCAATATATGTCGAAAGGGATGCCACGCACACTGGGCGGAAACTTCTCTATGACTACTATTGCTTTAAAAACAACACTTAGAGGCAGCAACTCAAAAAATGACTATCAATCCGATACATTCGACAAATTCTTAGCTTATAAGGAAATAATTAAAAACAGGCTACAAAAACAGTACAACAATGTAACCTTACCCGATGGCTTGGCAAGTGGAAATGCCGCAACAGTAAATGCAAACTCGGGAGACGTACTTATTCCTGCTTTTATAGCAGCCTATACAGGGCGCGATGTAAACAACATCTCCATGTCGGCATTCCCATCTATATGGTCTATCCTGCCGAACTGGAACATAACCTACGATGGCTTAAGCAATATACCTCTTATTAAATCTAAGTTCAGATCGTTGAGGCTGAGTCATTCCTATAGCTGCTTTTATCAGGTAGGAAGTTACAGCTCTTTCTCCGGCTGGCAACAAGCCATAGGCGGAGGTGATGACTTGGGGTATATACGTGATGTACTCGGAGGTAACCCTATCCCATCATCGCCATACAATATATCATCAGTAGGTATTACGGAATTGTTCAGACCATTGATCGGAGCCGAAGGAATACTCAACAACAACATGAATATCAACGCTCAGTACAATAGTGGGCGTACACTTACGCTGAACATGTCGTCTTATCAGATCATCGAATATCTCGAAAAAGAATTTGTATTGGGATTCGGTTACCGTATCAATGAATTTAATAGGGTAATAGGATTAACATCCAGAACACCGAAGAATTTCAACAACGACCTGAATATAAAAACAGAGGTATCTTACAAATCATCAGAAGCCTTGTTGAGAAAAATAGAAGAATATTTTACCCAAGCCACCAGTGGGGTTACAGTTTTTACATTAAAGATATCAGCCGACTATACTTTGAGCCGTGCGCTCACCCTAAGGGCATTCTATGACAGGATTTTAAATAAACCGTTGATTTCAGCATCTTCTTATCCAACAACAAATAGTAATTTTGGAATAAGTTTAAAATTTACACTTGTACAATAAAAAATATTGATAAGTTTGCATAAGAAAAAAAAATCATATAAGTTTATTTCCTCAAATGTTAAACAATATCTTACTCTCAATTGTTAAATAGTTGTTCAGTGCAAAAGGTTAATGTTTGATAATTATCGCATTATTTAATTGACTAGAGAAGACTGAGGATATTAAGAGAAAATGAAAAAATCGACAATTTGGATACTCGCAGCAATAATGGCTGTAGCATTCTTTGGTCTGTTGTATTTACAAATAACCTATTTACGCGAATCAATAAGATTGAGGAGCGATCAGTTTAATGAAGCGGTAAACCGTAGTTTGGCTCAAATTTCAAGAAATTTGGAACTCGATCAAACAAAAAAATATCTGGATGAAGCGTTCATTGAAACACAGAAGAAGGATGCAGCGGCTTACAATCGCTCTATGGCATTAAGAAATCAGCCACAGGAAGAAACTGTTACACAGCAGCAAAGAACAAAGATGACCGCGCCCGACGGTACAGTCATTTATATGGAACACAATGTGACTACGGTACAAACAACACCGCCTAAACAGGTATTCCAGTCGCCTAAAAGCGGCACAAATGCGATCTCAAAAACATTCTTCGACCTACAGGAAGAGCAGATAAAGAGATACCTATATGAAAAAGATATCATGAATGATGTCTTGAACAGGATTTTCAAATCGGCAAGTGATGTGCCTATAGAAGAAAGGATAAACTTTAAAGATCTGGAGACTAAGATAAAGAATGAATTAAAAAACAATAATATAGAGTTACTTTTCCAGTACGAAGTTGTAGATAAAAATGATAAGCCGGTTTATAGGCAACCACGTTTTCTGGATAGAGACAAAAAATATGCATATCAACAAGTACTATTTCCGAATGATCCGCCCAATAAAGTTACCTATCTGAAAGTTTACTTTCCCGATAAAGGGCACTATCTATCAAGCGAGGTATCATTCTTGTATCCAGCCATAATATTTACTTTTATCTTGTTGGTTACATTTATAATAATAATATATATCACATTCCGACAAAAGCGTTTATCGGAAATGAAGAATGACTTTATGAACAATATGACCCACGAATTGAAAACACCGGTATCGACTATATCTTTAGCCGCCCAGATGTTAAAAGACGGGGCTATTACAAAATCACCCGAGGTATTTAAACATATATCCGGGGTAATAAACGACGAAACGGAACGATTGAGTTTTCAGGTAGAAAAAGTTCTTCAGATGTCGCTATTCGAAAAACAAAGAGCTACACTAAAACTCAAGGAACTGGATGCCAATGACATTGTGGTAGGGGTTGCAAACACATTCCAAATCAAAGTTGAAAAATTTGGAGGAAATCTCGATATCGATTTAGAGGCTACCGAATCTGCAATCGAAGCAGACAAGATGCACATTACAAATGTATTGTTCAATCTGCTCGATAACGCCGTGAAGTACAGAAAAGAAGATGTTCCTTTGCAACTGATGATTCGAACGTGGAACAGCAATAATAAATTGTACATCGCTGTAGAGGACAATGGTATCGGAATAAAAAAGGAATATGTAAAGAAAATATTCGAACGGTTTTATCGGGTATCAACAGGTAACAGACATGATGTCAAAGGTTTTGGACTAGGACTTGCATACGTAAAAAAAATAATAGAGGATCATAAAGGAACAATAAAAGCCGAGAGTGAGCTGGGGAAGGGCACCAAATTTATAATTTGCCTGCCTATAATGAAGAGTAAAAGTTAGTTAAGCAAAATAAACTGTAAATAAGTAAGTTATGGAAGAAAAATTGAAACTGTTTTTATGTGAAGATGATGAAAATCTTGGTATGTTGCTAAGAGAATATCTTCAGGCCAAAGGGTACGACACAGACCTCTACACCGATGGTGAGGTTGGATACAAAGGCTTTGTTAAAGAAAAGTATGATTTGTGTATATTGGATGTTATGATGCCTAAAAAAGACGGTATCACTCTTGTGAAAGAGATCAGAGCAATCAATACAGAAATACCTATCATATTCTTGACAGCCAAAAATATGAAAGATGATATTCTGGAAGGATTCAAAGCCGGAGCAGATGATTATATCACGAAACCATTCAGCATGGAAGAACTTGTTCTTCGTATCGAAGCAATCTTCCGTCGTGTGAAAGGTAAAAGAAGCAAAGAACAACAGCTTTATCAGTTTGGTAATATGAACTTTGATACTCAAAAACAAATTTTGACGATCAATGGAGAAAGCACTAAACTTACAACTAAAGAAGCAGAACTTCTTGCTCTATTGTGTGCTCATGCCAACGACATTCTGGAAAGAAATCATGCCCTAAAGCAAATTTGGGTGGACGATAACTACTTCAACGCTCGTAGCATGGATGTTTACATCACTAAATTACGTAAGCTATTGAAACCTGACCCAAGTATTGAGATCATCNNGGTAAACGAAGAAGAAAGCGCAGAGTAATAAATGCAATTATATATGAGAGGCTAATGATAGAATATGATCATTAGCCTTTCTTTTTAGTAATTCTATAACCTTTGCAAGAGGCAGCAAAAGCATTATCTACATCAATCCAAAATAATAATATTGAAAAGTGAATTAAGAAGTAAAGTATGTCTTTTTAACTCATACTTTTTTTATTTGTGCATTATCAGTGTCTTATATCTCATTTTTTTACTAATTTTGCACCCTGAATTGAATTGCTTATATAAATTATAAATATTGAAAATGAAAGCATTTGTATTCCCAGGGCAGGGAGCTCAGTTTGTAGGAATGGGTAAAGACCTTTACGAAACATCTCCTGTTGCTAAAGAAATGTTCGAAAAAGCGAATGAGATTTTAGGTTTCCGCATAACAGATTTAATGTTTAACGGTACTGACGAAGATCTCCGTCAGACTAAAGTTACTCAACCGGCTATTTTCCTCCATTCGGTAATATTGGCTAAAACAATTGGCGATGAATTTAAGCCGGATATGGTTGCGGGTCACTCTTTAGGAGAGTTCTCTGCTTTGGTTGCTGCCGGCGCCATGTCTTTCGAAGATGGTTTAAATCTTGTTTATAAACGTGCTCTTGCTATGCAGGAAGCATGCGAAATGAATCCTTCTACAATGGCAGCAGTGTTAGGATTGCCAGACGCTAAAGTAGAAGAAATATGTGCATCTATCAAGAATGAAGTAGTTGTACCGGCTAATTATAATTGTCCCGGACAGGTGGTAATATCAGGTTCTAATGCAGGTATTGATGCTGCATGCGAATTGTTACTTGCTGCCGGAGCAAAAAGAGCTCTTAAGCTGAAAGTAGGAGGAGCATTCCACTCTCCATTGATGGAGCCTGCAAAAGTAAAATTGTCGGAAGCTATAAACAATACAATTATCACAGTCCCTACATGTCCTGTATATCAGAATGTGTCTACAGTAGGAGAAACAGATCCTGCCGTTATAAAGGACAATTTGATAGCACAATTAACAGCACCTGTAAAATGGACTCAATCTGTAGAACATATGGTTGCAGATGGAGCTGTTGAATTTGTGGAACTTGGACCGGGTAATGTTTTACAAGGTCTTGTAAAGAAAATAGCACCACAGGTATCTGCAACAGGCAAGCAACAATTGGTTAGCTGCATTTAAAAAATAAATCAAAATGGCTTTTTTTTCAGGAAATAAACAAGCCGACGATCAAGATGAAACAGCGAAGAATATTTTTCTGTTCGAACTCGTTCAGAAAAATATTCTTGTTACAGGATCTAACGGACAGTTGGGAAATGAGATAAGACGAATATCGGCTAATCATGAAAACAACTTCCGTTTCTTCTTTACAGATGTAGCGGAGCTTGATATAACCGATCTTAGGGCTGTAGATTCCTTTATAAAAGAAAATAATATAAAGTATATTATCAACTGCGCAGCTTATACAGCTGTGGACAAAGCAGAGGATGATGTAGATTTATGTTATAGAATCAACCGTGATGCTGTTGCCAATTTAGGATTGGCAGCAACAAACAACAATGCTAAAGTTATACATATATCCACAGACTATGTGTATGATGGAACAGCAAACAAACCTTATGTTGAGACTGATACGGTAAACCCTCAGTCTGTATATGGCAAATCGAAGCAAGAAGGCGAAGCTGAATTATTGAAAGCTTGTGCTGATAGTATTATCATACGAACAGCATGGTTGTATTCCATTTTTGGGAACAACTTTGTGAAGACAATGATAAAGCTAGGCAAAGAGCGCGAAACACTAAACGTTGTAGCCGATCAGAACGGCACACCTACCAATGGGACAGATCTGGCCAAAACAATTGTAAAAATACTTGATTTCAGTGAAGCTAACGGATTTAAACCCGGTATATACCATTACTCCAATGAGGGAGCTACTACCTGGTACGATTTCACATTAGCAATCCACAAAGAAGCGGGTATCAATACATGCAAGGTGAACCCTATAACGACCGAACAATATCCGGTAAAAGCCACAAGACCTAAATATAGTGTACTGGACAAAACCAAGATAAAATCTACATTCAACCTTACTATCCCTAAATGGGAAGAAAGTTTAAACAATTGCATCAAAGAATTGTTATCTATTTGAACTTAGTTAATTTACAATCACATTCTAGCTACTAAAATGAAAAAGATTTATCTTTTCAGTTTTATATTTTTGGTCACAATCGTATCCTGTCAGAATAAACAGTCTGAAAATAAGCAAGCTCAGTTGGATACATTAAATGTTGAGCTTTCAGAAACCCAGTTAAGCAATAAGGCAGACAGCATGGATCTGACGGATATCGCCAGACTGACTGAAAAAGAGTATACCGATCTGCAGTTGTTCAATGTTAAAGGTTTAGAAGGTTACAGTGCCGAAGATTTATCGATGGGGCGCATTTTACTGGCGAATGAGAATGGTAAAATATTAACCGTCCTAGTGATAACAGATGGTGAAATAACCGAATATTTGTTAAGCTACGACAAAAGCGGAAACCTGCAAGATAATTTGCTTGTCGCTTACGAAGATATGGTAGAGTATTACAGCGAAGTATCATCAAAGATAAATAGCAAAGAGATTATTGTTCAGACTATAAATTTCACCTATAGCGACAACGATGATGACCAAGTGGAAAAATCAGATACTGCTTTTGTGAAATATCAAATTACTCCTGAGTTTAAATTTATAGCAAATTAGCATATCCAATATTAAAGAATAAATCAACAGAGGTTTTCCTACAAAGAGACCTCTGTTTTTATTTATAGGCAATAACATTGAGCTCTGACGTTTGACTACAGATATCAGAACCTTGTATTTTCTAATTATTAAATTGTCTTATATTAAAGATCGTTAGCATTATTGAATAAAGAAAAAGGTGACAACAAATAATATACTTAAAAGTGTTACTTTTGTTACTTTTTCTGTTTAATTTATTTTATATATGGAAGTTAAGAGAAAAGGAGCAAAATCCTTAAAAGATATACCGGCCGAAGTATTGCAACAACTGAATCTGGGTACGATAGAGTCTGTTAATCTGACAGAGTGGCTGGCTGTTGACCAAAAAGAGCTTTTGAAAAACGTTCTGCCGGAGAAATATGCGACGGCCTGTTTATCAGACCTTGAAGTGTTGGAAAAAGCAAGCACAATGCAAACAATACGCAGAATCGGAGAAACGCTTTTGAGAGAAACACTTCAAGAAACAGATAAGAAGCTGTTGAAAGAACTAAAAAGTCACATATCCGATAATGTACGCTGTTGGGCTGCTTATATGATAGGTCTAGACAAATCAATATCTTTTGCCGATAAATTGGAAGCGATCAAAGATTTTGCAGCCGATGGTAATTTGGGGGTAAGAGAGATTGCATGGATGGCCGTTCGTGAAGATATGAATCGCAATATAGAAAATGCTATACCAATATTATTAGGATGGACTAGAGACAAAGATCATAATATTCGCAGATTTGCATCAGAAGCTATACGTCCGAATGGGGTATGGAGCAAACATATCGAAAAACTTAAGCAACAGCCCGAAATTGCTTTGCCAATTCTAGAAGCGTTGAAGTCGGACTCTGAAAAGTATGTACAAGATAGCGTAGGCAACTGGTTGAATGACGCAAGTAAAACCCGTCCCGATTTTGTAATTGAAGTTACAAGCAAATGGGAAAGCAATAATCCGACAAAGGAGACGAAATATATAATCAAGAAGGCACTTAGAACGATTAACAAAAAATAAGAGATCAACAATGAAAAGAACTACATATAATATACTCATTATATTATTCTTTCTGAATATCCTTTCGCTAAGAGGACAAGAGTCGATAGTCCCCGATTTGCAAAAATTGTATGAATATACAGACTCGCACTTTGTTGATCTGAGAGCAAAACAGCAACCATTGATCGGAGTCTCTGCAAGCCGCACAAGCAATGGTGGATCGAGCGTGCCCGGAACATATATAGAAGCTATTCTCAAAGCCGGAGGACGACCTCTTATTATCCCTGTGATGACAAAAGGANNGATATTGTAAAGGATCTTGACGGATTAGTAATGACCGGCGGTGAAGATTTCAACCCGCTATACTATAAAGAGCAGGCGATCCCGGATATGAATGACATAGATTCTATCCGTGACATTTACGATTTGGTACTTTTAAAGTTAGCGACAGACCGCAACATCCCTGTGTTGGGGATATGTAGAGGAGAGCAGGCGATCAATGTTGCTTTTGGAGGAACACTCTATCAAGACATTCCCACACAGCATCAGAATAAAAGCGTAAAACATAGGCAAAGTGAGCCTAAGGAAGTCGGAACACATAAAGTCTCTATTGCAGAAGAGTCTCAGTTGAGCAAGATACTTGGAAAAACAGAAGTATTTGTCAACAGCTTCCATCATCAGGGTGTAAAAGATGTGGCTCCCGGATTCAAATTGGCAGCAACAGCACAGGATGGCATTGTGGAAGCGATAGAAGCCTATCCCGACAGAAGAATAATCGGTGTACAATGGCATCCCGAAGGACATGTGGCCGGGGGAGATACTACGATGCTGAAATTCTTTAAATTCATAGTTTCTGAAGCCGAAACTTTCAGAAAGGCAAAAGAACTGCATAAACATATATTTTCTATTGATACCCATTGCGACACTCCTTTAGAATTCAAAAAAGCAGGATTCGATATCGGAAAAAGAGAAAACAATCAGGTGAATATTCCGAAGATGGAAGAAGGCATGCTAGATGCTATTTTCTTTGCTGCTTATACGGCTCAAGGGAAACGGGATAAAGTTTCATCGCAGGCTGCCGTCGACAAAATATACGGATTGATAAAGGGTATCCATTCGCAGGTAGAGAAAAATAACGATATCTGCGAAATAGCTTATACGACAGATGATCTTGCTAGAATAAAAAACGCAGGAAAAAAAGCTATTTTCATAGGAATAGAAAATGGTTATGGAATAGGGAAAGATATTGAAAATATTGCCCGATTCAAGAAAATGGGTGTGAATTATATTACGCTTTGCCATACTAAAGACAATGATATATGTGATACATCGAGTGATACTACACGTGAATGGAATGGGTTAAGCCCCTTTGGCAAAGAGGTAATAAAAGAAATGAACAGACAGGGAGTGATGATTGACATATCACATGCGAGTGAAAAGACTTTTTGGGATGTTATCAAACTCTCTACTCATCCTGTTATCGCTTCTCATTCGTCGGTACAAGCACTATGCTACCATGACCGAAACCTTACAGACAAGCAAATGCAAGCTTTAGCCAAGAACGGAGGAGTTGTGCAAATATGCTTGGTTGATCTCTTTGTGAATAAAGATCGTAAAAAAGCATCCCTATCTGATGGTATAGAGCATATCGATTATGCCGTAAAGGTCGCCGGAATAGATCATGTAGGCATTGCTTCCGATTTTGACGGCGGTGGCGGGCTTATTGGGTGCAATGGTAGCAATGATATGATTAATATTACGATGAAGCTTTTAGAGAAAGGTTATACGGATGAAGATATCGCTAAGATATGGGGAGGGAATTTCCTTAGGGTAATGGCTACTGTTCAAAAAGGAGCACAAAAGTAAGTAAGGATAAATAGAACTGCCTGAAAGGATTTTACCTTTTAAAACACGAGATGTTTCGCTTCGTTCAGGATGACAAAGAAGAGTAAGTTATTTACTTCCTTTCAGCCAGTTCTACTTAGTATCTAATTGTTCAAATATTTTTTAAGAACTCACACAAAGCCTTTGTAGCTAATGCTCTGTGACTTACGCTATTCTTCACCTCTGACCCTAATTGGGCAAATGTTTGATCGTATCCATCAGGTTGAAAAACAGGGTCATATCCAAATCCTGCGTCTCCCCTTTCTTCGGTGATAATACTACCCTTCACCTTTCCTTCGAACAGATATTCTTTACCATCCAATATCAGTGCGATCACAGTTCTGAACTGCGCTTTCCTGTTAGTAGTACCATCAAGCTCTTTGAGCAGCTTTTTCATATTTGCCTTCGAGTCATGATCTCCTCCCGCATAACGGGCAGAGTATACTCCCGGAGCACCGTTCAAGGCTTCGACTTCCAGTCCTGTATCATCTCCGAAGCAGTCATAGCCGTATTTATCTTTTACGTAGCGGGCTTTTATCAGAGCATTTTCCTGTAATGCCTCTCCCGGTTCTTCAATATCTTCGTGGCAGCCGATATCTTTTAGGCTGAGTATATCAAAACTGCTTCCAACAACTGCTTTTACTTCTTCGAGCTTATGGCTGTTGTTGGTAGCAAAAACTAATTTTCTTCTCATTTTTTATCTTTTGAATTATAGGCCTCTAAAGCTTTTTCTAATACAGTAAGCGCCTTCGCTAAATCTTCTTTATTAAGTACATAAGCAATACGCACTTCATTTTTCCCAAGTCCCGGTGTAGTGTAAAAGCCTGAAGCGGGAGCCATGAATATAGTTTGTCCTTCGTATTCGAAATCGGACAAACACCATGCGCAAAAGTCGTCAGAATCTTCAACCGGCAATCGGGCAACAGTATAGAATGCGCCCATAGGTATAGGAGAATATACTCCCGGAATACGGTTTAGCCTATCTATTAAGAATTTCCGTCTCTCTACATACTCTTCGTATATGTCGCGGATATATTCCAAAGAAGCATCCAGAGAGGCTTCCGCTGCTATCTGACCGATAAGTGGCGGACTAAGACGAGCTTGACACAACTTCATTACAGTTTTGCGAAGTTCCTTGTTCTTGGTAATCAAAGCACCGATGCGGATACCACATTCGCTATATCGTTTCGACACAGAGTCAATTAGTACGACATTCTCCTCAATTCCAACAAGGTGACAAGCCGAAACATAAGGTGAGTTGGTATATATAAAGTCACGATATACTTCGTCTGAAAACAGATAGAGATCATATTTTTGAACCAAATGTTTTATCTGGTTCATTTCTGTACGAGAATACAGGTAGCCAGTCGGATTATTCGGGTTACAAATAAGGATACCTTTAGTCCGCTCATTAATAAGCTCTTCGAATTTCTCTACAGGAGGTAGTGCAAACCCCTCATCGATGGTAGAAGACACCGTACGGATAACTGCTCCTGCCGATGCTGCGAACGCCATGTAGTTGGCATAAGCAGGTTCGGGAACTATGATTTCATCTCCCGGATCGAGACAAGCCAAGAAAGCGAATAATACCGCTTCTGAGCCACCCGTAGTAATAATAATATCATCGGGAGATACATTAATATTATATTTTGCGTAATATCCTATCAACTTTTCACGATAAGAACGGTAACCATCGCTTGGACTATATTCTAAGATCGTGCGGTCTATATTCCGAATCGCTTCGAGAGCTTCTTCCGGTGTCGGTAGGTCGGGTTGTCCGATATTCAGATGGTAAACTTTTAGACCTCTAGCCTTTGCAGAGTCTGATAAGGGAGCCAATTTTCTGATTGGCGAATTTGGCATATCTATTCCTCGTTGCGAGATACTTGGCATAATCGAATATATTATTTATACAATTTTACAATGAAGCACAAATATACGAATTATAGGAAAACTTATACCCGGAATGCAAAAATAGATTTTTAGTTCTGTGAGTTAGATATATACAACGTTATGCATTGAATATCAAACAATGTTAATAATCTTATTCTATTCAAACAACAAAAAGGCAGGTATTTATCAGAAAAAGGAATATATTTGCTTTTCACATAGTGGAAGACCCGGACAAAATTATCATATATCATATAGGGAAGTCGAATTAACCCGAAACGACCCTATCAAAAGCAGTGTAAAAAAGTGGAGCTTATTCAAGAGACAGTGAGGTTAACAGATAAAGAAACTCACGAAGCCCTGTTCAAAAGGTGGTATGAGCCTTTATGTAAATACGCTTATAGTATTCTCAAAGATCAGTTCGAGGCAGAAGATGCTGTTCAGAAAGTATTTTTTAAACTATGGGACGACCGCCTCAATACGAGTATAACCGTGTCGATAAAGTTTTATCTGTATATGGCTGTGCATAATATCTGTCTAAACCGAATTAAACAGATGAAGGTGCAACAGAAGCACAATCAACAAATAGCCTTAGACGAACCGGTTGAGCATAACGAGGTATATGAAGGCATAGTAGAAAAAGAACTGAATTATAAAATCACGATGGCGATAGCTCAATTACCGCCCCGATGCAGAGAGGTATTTGAACTTAGCCGATTCGAAATGATGAGCTATAAGGAGATTGCTCAAGAACTGGCAATCTCTCCAAATACTGTAGAAAACCAAATAGCTAAAGCACTGAAGATCTTGAGAGAAAACCTGAAAGAATTTATTTCCGTAGTAGTGTTATATTACTTAATAAAACTGATTGGGCTATGGTAACGAATGACACTGACAGATTATTAGCACGATATTTTGCAGGAGAGTTATCTCCTCAAGATAGAATACGCTTGGAGAAGTGGCTTGCCGAGTCGCAGGAGCATGAAGACTATTTCTTTGAGCTCACTTCGCTTTATCAAAATATGGGAACGGGCGAATACCCTTCCTTCGATGTACAAAAAGCGATTGAAATACTAGAGGAACATATAAATAAAACCTCTCTAAAGACGGTATCTCACAAAAGGAACAAAAGAAAGCCTCTAGCTTGGATAATCGGTGCAGCTGCTGCTGTAGCGATACTATTTTTTATCTTCAACAGCAAGCAAGACAATCCAATTACTAACATTACAGAGAAAGGGTTGTATTCTTTTTCCGACAGTACTAAAATTAATTTGATAGAAGGTGAAATCTCTTTTTGCAAAAACGGAATAAGAGATACTATTTATCTAAAAGGAAAGGCTTCTTTTGAAATGCAATCGGAAAAAGCAGAAAGCAAAATTGTAAAAGCAGGGAATGTATATGTAAAAGATATCGGTACAAAGTTTACAGTTGAAGCAAATACTCCCGACTCAGTTTTTGTGAGTGTTACCGAAGGCGAAGTATTGTTTTATTCGGACAACAACACCGGCATAAATCTTAAGATGAACCAAAGCGGATATTACTTGTCTAAAAACAATAAATTCTATACGGAAACAATGAGAGGTAATTTCCAGTTTAAAGGAACACCTCTAGGCGAAGTTATCACCCAACTAAATACATTCTATGGGCAACAGATAGAGCTAAAAGATAAAAGTATCCAAGATCTTCCGATTACAGTAACATTCACAAAAGAAGATTTGTCTACCATACTCGATGTAGTGGCTATTACATTAAACCTGAAAGTAGACCACATAGGCGATGGCTATACAATCGAATAGGGAAAGATCATAATTAAAGTCGAATGAAAAGAATAATATTTATATCATTATTTNNCATTATTTATCCTTATCACTGCTAGCTTGCGCTCTCAAAATATGGTAAACATAAAATTGCAGAATGAGAGAATAGGTGTGGCCATGAAACTTATAACCCAACAGACGGGTGTCGAGTTTTCGTACAATCCGAAGGTTGTTGATACGCATAAGAAGATTTCTATCAACATTGTCAACAAAGAGGTAACGGAGGCAGTATACATATTGCTGCACGACAAATATTTTTTTTATATTATAAAAGGTAAATACGTAATAATAACATCAGCCAAAACAACACCTAAGAAAATCACTAATTATGAGTCAGTTACAAAATACAATAAAAATATTGTAGATAGGAGTAGTGGAAATAACCTGCATAGTGGTCTTAGTAGTATAGGAAATAATAAAATCGCTGAAGAGCTGATAAGAAAAGATTTCCTTTAACTATAAACAATCAAACAAATAGAATCACTATGTCAAAAAAAACGCGAGAATTTCCACACTATATTCGAGAAGAAGGATAGTGAATATAATTAATGCAATTTTAAAGTTAATTCATCGAGAAAAAACATGCATTTATCGATTCCACCTTGTCTGTTAATATGATCTGCTCTAACTTTGCATTATCGAAATCAGATCCTTTATTTGTTAAATTACAAATGAATGAATACAATAAACATTGATTTTAATGGTTCTATTTTATAAAACCACTAAGATCTGAATAGATAAAAACTTATACATTAATATAAACAAATTGAACTTTGTTTAAAAATTTAAACCTACTTATGTTAGTACATGCAAATCTTTTACCCAAAAAGAATTGGGTTTCATTTCTATGGCTTTTACATTTATTCATAATTCCGGTTTTGACAAGTGCACAAACCTATAAAATTAGCGGGACGGTAGTTGACTCTCGTACAAAAGAAACCCTGATAGGAGTTCCAATTATAATAGAAAACCGAAATGGTAGCGGTGTATCGTCAGATGAGAATGGAAAATACGCCCTTACTCTTCCGAAAGGAGAATACACACTGAAAGTTGATTATATCGGCTTCGAAAAAAAGACCTTGAAGATTTCTCTTAACCAAAATATAAAAAAAGATATAGAACTTGTACAAACTACCATTGGTTTGAGCGAAGTTGTTGTATCTGCCGAGCGTCCCGACGCAAATGTATCTGCGCCACAAACAGGGATAGAGAAAATGGAGATACAAACAATAAATAAGATTCCGGTTCGACTCGGAGAACGTGACATCATAAAATCAATACAGTTAATGCCCGGAGTACAAGGTGCCGGAGAAGGCAGTTCAGGATTTTATGTCCGTGGGGGTAGTGCCGATCAGAACCTTATCTTACTGGATAATGTATCGCTCTACAATGCATCCCATCTCATGGGTTTCTTCTCTACGTTCAACTCGGAAGTATTACGTGACGTAACGCTCTATAAAGGAGCTATGCCGGCGCAGTATGGAGAACGCTTGGCGTCAATCTTAGATGTTCAACAACGTAATGGTGACAATCAGAAATATCATGTAGCCGCTGGCATCGGGCTAATTTCTTCTAATGTGAATGCCGAAGGACCGATACAAAAAGGGAAATCATCTTTCCTGATAGGGGCAAGACGCACCTATGCAGATGCACTGGCACGTATGTCGGGAGTAGAAGATGCTAAAAATGCTTACTTGTATTTTTATGATCTGAATATGAAGTTAAACTTCGCCTTGTCTGATAAAGATCAAATCTCAGTTTCGGGTTACTTGGGGCGAGACAAAATGGTACTAAAAGATGCAGCCGAGGTGAATTGGGGTAATAGTTTTCTGATAGCTAACTGGAGTCATACGTTCAACAACAAATGGACTTCTCGTACATCACTATCTTATAATCAGTACGATTACTACTTTGGGATGGAAGTAGGAATGAACCTGAATGGGACAGCTAAAATCAAAGACTATGGCTTAAAACATGAGTTTATCTTTCAGCAAAGTAGAAACAGCCAATGGCGCTTAGGGGTCAGCTCTACATACCATGATTTAGCTCCCGGGAACTATAATCTGGACTCGGAGCAAAAAAACTCGGTAGATCTGTATCATCGCTATTCGTCAGAAAATGCAGCCTACATATCCAATCAGATCAAGATAACAGACAATCTGGAGGTAGTATATGGACTTCGTGCTTCGGCATTCATGGCGTTGGGCAAAGGACAATNNACAATATTATACGCTAGATCAGGAGAATAATGTATTAGATAGCACATGGTACAAATCGGGAAAAGTAGTAAAAACATATATAAACCTCGAGCCCCGTTTTTCAGCTGCTTACAAACTGAATGAAGTATCTTCGATAAAAGCTGCTTATGCACGCACAACGCAGAATATGCACTTGCTGTCATACTCGGCACAAGGCACTCCCTTCGACCGTTGGACATCCAGCTCCAACAATGTAAAGCCACAGATAGCAGATCAAGTGTCGCTCGGATACTTTAGAAACTTCAACGATAATATGTTCGAATTCAGTATCGAAGGCTATTACAAAGATATGAGAAACCAGCTCGACTTCAAGGACAATGCCGACATAGAAGGATATGACGTTATAGAAACAGAGCTGCTATCTGGAAAAGGAAGAGCATACGGGGTAGAACTTTCGCTGAAGAAGCGTCAGGGAAGGCTTACGGGGTGGATAGCATATACTCTTTCGAAATCGGAGAAAAAAATAGATGGTATAAATGAAGACAGATGGTATAATGCATTCCAAGATCGCACTCATGATTTATCAATTGTGGGGATGTACGAACTCAATCCGAAATGGTCGTTATCTGCGGCTTGGGTATTCTATACAGGGAATGCGATTACTTATCCAAGCGGAAAATATCAAGTCAATGGTAAGGATGTGATGTATTACGCCGAGAGAAATGGCTACAGAATGCCTAATTATCATCGCCTCGATCTAGGTGCAACCTGTCTGCTAAAGAAGACCTCTAAATTTCAATCGGAATTGGTATTCGGTCTATACAACGCTTATGGACGAGAGAATGCTTATATGATTCAATTCCGTACCAACACGAAAGATCCGAGCAAGACAACGGCTTATCAATATTCACTATTTACATTTGTTCCATCTGTTTCTTGGAACTTCAAGTTTTAAACTAAAAAAGCAAGAAAATTATGAAAAGTATAAAAAACAAATATATAATAGTACTTTCGGCTTTAGCTGTAATGCTTGCAGTAACCTCTTGTGAAAAAGAAATAGATGTCGATCTTAATTCGGTTACACCACGCATACAAATAGAAGGTATTGTAAAACAAGATCAATTGGCTAAGGTAAGAGTAAGCCATACACTCGATTTTAATGACAACAGCGGCTACCCTTTCTTAAAAGGAGCGATTGTAAAAATCTCCGATGATGCAGGAAACTCGGAGACATTGCAACAAGACAATACAGGCTGGTATGTTGCACAAAATATCAAAGGAGTAATTGGTCGCAGTTATAACTTATCAGTAACCTACGAAGAAAAAGAATATACGTCTACCTCCAAAATTCCACCGTTGGTAAAGCTCGATTCTTTGTCGATGTATAAAATTCCGGTAATGAAATATGCTATTCCGATGATTCACTTCTCCGATCCTAAAGGAGAGACCAATCAGTATTACCGCTGCCTTGTATATATCAATGGAAAACAATTGCCGGATGTAAATGAAATGGTGCTGAGTGCTGAGTTTATGGACGGCAGCCCGATACATCAGTTTTTACCGGTATTCATCAACGATGATGACGTAGACCCAATCAAACAGGGAGATGAGATTGAAGTAGAATTTCAATGTATCGATAAAGGAGCTTACACTTTCTTTTATACATTAAGCAGAATTGAAGATTCGAAGACAAACCCAACCTCCAATATCAAAGGGGGGGCATTAGGCTACTTCTCTGCATCTACTGTAGATAAAATGACTATCACTGCCGAGTGGAAAGAATAGAAGGATGAGTCAAAAGTAATTTAGGTTTCAAATTGTTACTCTCCGTTTGACATGACAAAGAGAAAATCTAAATTACTTTTGACTCACTCTTTTTTATGAATGCAATCAAGTATTTGAATATCGAAAGCCAAGACACACAAGCAATAATACCACTGTAATAATATAGTTTAGAAAGTTAAGAAGTCTCCTTATACCCATTTGTTCTATATTTTGACTATTTTTGTACTTAATATCACTATATTTTGCAATGAAACAATATCACGACTTACTGAAACGTGTGCTGGCTGAAGGCACATTCAAAGAAGATAGAACAGGTACAGGTACAATAAGCGTTTTCGGACATCAGAGCCGCTATAACTTGGCGGAAGGATTCCCTGTACTGACCACAAAAAAATTACACTTAAAATCAATCATATACGAGCTCCTTTGGTTTTTGGCTGGTGATACCAATGCCAAATATCTGCAAGATCACGGGGTACGCATCTGGAACGAATGGGCTGACGAAAACGGAGACCTCGGACATATCTATGGATACCAGTGGCGTTCGTGGCCCGACTACAATGGAGGTTATATAGACCAGATAACCAATGCTGTAGAAACAATAAAGAACAACCCCGACTCGCGTCGTATTATTGTCAGCGCATGGAATGTTGCCGACCTGCCGAATATGAACCTTCCACCCTGTCATGCTTTTTTTCAGTTCTACGTGGCTGACGGCAAACTAAGCTTACAACTCTATCAACGCAGTGCCGACATTTTCCTTGGCGTTCCTTTCAACATTGCATCCTATGCCTTGCTCCTAAAGATGATGGCTCAGGTAACAGGACTGCAAGAAGGCGAATTTGTTCACACACTGGGTGATGCTCATATTTATACGAATCATTTAGATCAGGTAAAACTACAGCTCACCAGAGATTTCCGTCCCCTGCCTCAGATGATAATCAACCCTGAGGTAAAAAGCATTTTTGATTTTAAATATGAGGATTTCCAGCTTGAAGGGTACGATCCGCATCCACATATAAAAGGAGAAGTTGCTGTCTAATAAAATTAAAATCCAAAAGCTGCCTTTAAAGGACAGATTTAGAACAAAAGTGACTATAAATCAATCCAATTTACTTTTTTTTGAAATATCCTTCAAAAAAAGCTCATGCTATTTTTTGTTAATTGATTGATTATTTGTAATTTTGCGAGCCGATTATTACGAAATAAAACGTAAAAAATTGATTAACAAACGATTATCGCTTATCATATCTTAGCTCGATGAACGGATGATAGTTGTGTGAATCAAAAAAGTCATTAACCAAATTAATTTTTAATTAAGTGGATACTTTAAGTTATAAGACCATTTCTGCGAACAAAGCAACTGTACAAAAAGAATGGGTTGTGATTGACGCAACAGGCCAAACCTTAGGGCGTATGGCCTCTAAAGTGGCAAAACTTCTGAGAGGGAAGTACAAACCAAGTTTTACTCCACACGTTGACTGTGGCGACAATGTAATCATCATCAATGCTGATAAAGTTGTACTTACAGGAAATAAATGGAACGATCGCGTTTATCTGAGATATACAGGTTATCCTGGAGGTCAAAGAGAAGCAACTCCTGCAGTTTTGCTGGAAAAAGGAGCTGACCGCTTAGTGCATAAAGTAGTAAAAGGAATGTTACCTAAGAATCGTCTTGGTGCTGCCCTTCTTAAGAACCTTTATGTATATGCAGGAACTGAGCACAAACATGATGCTCAACAACCAAAAACAATAGATATTAACGCTCTTAAATAATTATTAATGGAAGTAGTAAATGCAATAGGAAGACGTAAAGCTGCCATAGCTCGCGTATTCGTAAGCGAAGGAACCGGAAAAATAGTGATCAACAAACGTGAACTAGACAATTACTTCCCTTCAACTATTCTTCAATATGTTGTAAAACAACCTCTAAGCAAACTTGCTGTAGATGGTAAGTACGACATAAAGATCAACCTTAACGGTGGCGGATACAAAGGACAGGCAGAAGCTGCACGCCTTGGTATCGCTCGTGCATTGGTTAAGATCAATCCAGAAGATAAGGCTGCTCTTAGAGCTGAAGGATTTATGACTCGTGACCCACGTGTTGTAGAACGTAAAAAACCGGGACAACCGAAAGCAAGAAAAAGATTTCAATTCTCAAAACGTTAATTTGGATATTATCTTACCCAATTACACTTTGTCGGCATATGCCGCTTAAAAGTTATAAGTTGGTTAATATATAATGATGAGTCGGCCTCATCTCTAAAATTACGTTTAGTATCTAAATTGCCGGGACTTCTGAATATGAGCTACCCGACAATTCGCTAACAGAAAAAGAAAGTAAACGAAACAAAAAAACTAAAAATGGCAAAATTAGAATTCGACCAATTATTAGAAGCTGGTGTACACTTCGGTCACTTAAAGAGAAAGTGGAATCCGGCTATGGCTCCTTACATCTTTATGGAGCGCAACGGTATCCACATTATCGACCTTTATAAGACAATAGCTAAGACTGAAGAGGCTGCTGCTGCATTGAAGCAAATAGCTAAATCAGGTAAAAAAATATTGTTCGTTGCTACAAAAAAACAAGCAAAACAAGTTGTTACAGACTTGGCTCAATCAGTGAATATGCCATACGTGGTAGAACGCTGGCCAGGTGGTATGTTGACAAACTTCCCTACTATCCGTAAGGCTATTAAGAAAATGTCAACTATCGACAAGATGATCAAAGACGGTACTTTCGATACTTTGTCAAAAAGAGAAAGACTTCAAGTAACTCGTCAACGTGCTAAACTTGAAAAAACATTGGGTTCTATCCAAGACTTAACTCGTCTTCCGTCTGCTTTGTTTGTGGTAGACGTAATGAAAGAACACATTGCTGTAAGAGAAGCTAATCGTCTTGGTATACCTGTATTTGCTATGGTAGATACAAATTCTAGCCCTGAAGATATCGACTTCGTAATCCCTGCTAATGACGATGCTGCAAAATCTATCGAACTTATCTTAGGAAGCCTTTGCGAAGGAATCAAAGAAGGTCTTGAAGAAAGAAAGATCGAAAAAGCAGATAGCGCTGCTGCTGAAGCTCAAGATGAAGAAGGAGCTCCAAGAAGAGAACGCAAAGCAAAAGCAGGTGCTAAAAAAGCTGTAACTAAAGAAGACCAAGAAGCAATCAATGCGGCTGTAGCTAGCAAGTTTGCTAAAGAGGACGAAGAGTAATAGTATAAAGACTAAATAAATAGCCTCTAAGAAAGCCTTCTTAGAGATTATTTATTTGGTCTTTTTTCTTTAAATCAATAGAGAATAATTATAAACCAAAATAAAAGGAGAAAGAATATGGCAATTTCTATGGCTGATATCCAACATCTACGCAAAATGACAGGTGCTGGTATGATGGATTGTAAAAATGCTTTGAACGAGGCTGAAGGAGATTTCGACAAAGCTGTTGAGATAATTCGCAAAAAAGGACAAGCTTTTGCTGCAAAACGTGAAGATCGTGAAGCTGCTGAAGGTTGTGTACTTGCAGCTACTCAAGGTGATTTCGCTGCAATCGTAGCAGTAAACTGTGAAACAGACTTCGTAGCAATGAATGCTGATTTTGTAGGAATGACTAAATCTATCCTAGATGCTGCATTAGAGAGCAAACCGGCTGATATAGACACACTGAAAGCAGTTGAAGTTAGCGGTCGTGCTATCACCGATCTTGTAACAGACAGAATGGGTGTTACAGGTGAAAAAATGGAGTTCAGCGTTTACAAACAAATTACAGCTCCTACAGTTGTTGCTTATGTTCACCCGGGTAACAAACTAGCTTCTATTGTAGGGTTCAACAAACCAAACGTTGACGAGCAAGTAGCAAAAGACATAGCTATGCAAATTGCAGCTATGAACCCTGTAGCTCTTGTTCCTGAAGAAGTATCTGAGGAAATCAAACAAAGAGAACTAAGCATTGCAAGAGAAAAAGCAATCGAGGCTGGTAAACCAGAAAACTTGATTGACAAAATTGCAGAAGGTGCACTAAATAAATTCTACAAAGAATTTACACTTCTTCAACAAGAATTCGTTAAGAATCCAAAACTAACAATAGCTCAATATCTTGCTGCGCACGATAAAGAACTTACTGTTGTCGGTTTCCAACGTTATACGTTGAACGCTGAATAATCAGAGATTCTAAAGAAAATAAAAGTGTAATCAGAAATGGTTACACTTTTTTTCTTTATATTTATTAGCATTTCTGAAAATCTTCAAGACAATAAATATGAAAAATACATTTGGCTTCATCATTCTTTTATTTTTCGCATATTGTACATCAAAGAACAAAGTAGCACCTCAAACAATTCATAGTCCTTATATGGATAGTATCATTCCTTTCATGAATGCATTTTCACTAGATACTGCAATAATCTTTGACTGGAATGGTAATAAGCATGCACCTAAATCACACTTTAAGGATAGGTCTATAACGCACATAGTCGGAAAATTTATTGATAGAACAGAAATATTTGCACTAGAATATATTTCAAAAGATACACTTATTAACTTTTATCATTTTAAATCTTGTGATTGGAAAATAATAAGTTCACATAGAGCCATTGGGGATGACATGACAACATTAGTTGAATTCATAGATATGAATAATGATGGAAACAACGAAATAATCGTTCGCACGCCGCCAAATATGAATGGGAACACGATACAAGATGTATTCCATTACTCTTCGGAAAATGATACTATTGAATATGCAGGTAGCTTCTTTTCTTGTGATTACAAGATCAATAGAGAAAAACAAACAGTAGAGGTCACATATGAAGGTAGTTGGTATATGCCTTTAATCAAAACAATTTATCAATGGCATAATAATAAGCTTGTTCGAATAAAAGAAATAAATTTAGACATCGTAGACATAGAACAAATAAATGATGAACGTATTTTGAGATACTATGAAAACACAAGCTATGATAAAGACTCATTAAAATTAATAAAAGAAGCCCCTTTCAAGGGAGAAAAATCTAAAAAAATGTGGGATTTTTTTTTTGATGAGCTTTAAATAATTAGGAACAATCTATTAGATCCCAATATTATAATTCTATAATAAAAAGCATCTAAGTAGACTAAGAGAGTAGTAATTTAAGACATTGACATATACATTATCTTTATATACATAACTAAAGAAAACTTACCTTTTTTTAGTAGCTTTGCGTTCAAAATAAAGTATTAAGATAAACTGTTCCTTGACAGGAGTCTATGAAGGAAAAATCATTAAAAGATAAAACCGTATCCGGACTGAGTTGGAGTGTATTGGATAAGCTACTCCAAAATGCCTTTGTTTTTGTTGCCGGAATATTACTTGCGCGCCTAATAGATAAAGAAGGCTACGGACTGATGGGCGTACTTGCCATATTTGTAGGATTAGCTAATATCTTACACGAAAGTGGTTTCTCGAGTGCTATTATTCGTAAGAAAAATATTACACAGGCTGATTACACAACTGTCTTCTATCTGAATATATCTATCGGTATATTCTTGTATCTGCTACTATTCTTTCTGGCTCCACTCATCAGCAACTATTACGATAAACCTATTTTGACAGACTTGTCAAGGTATTTATTCCTATCCTTCCTCTTTAACTCTTTTGCTGTAGTACAGAATGCCAAACTGATCAAAGAAATAAATTACAAGCTGATCACCAAGATTAATGCATTCTCAGTATTTACATCATACTCTGTAACGCTATTGCTTGCCTATTTTGGTTTTGGTGTATGGGCACTAGCTACACAGGTGGTACTGTGGACATTCCTTAAAGTTTGCTGCTTGTGGATATTCAGCAGATGGAAACCATCGGGATCATTTAGTAAAGAGTCATTCAAAGACCTGTTCGCATTTAGCTCGAAGCTGGTTTTGGGAAGTATCATAAATTCTGTAATGGTAAATATTCCCCAAAACATATTAGGGAAGTTTTACTCATTAAGCATCGGGGGATTATACAATCTAGCTTACCGAAATTATAATTCGGCCAACGATGTCTTAAACGGATCGATATACAGCGTCTCCTACCCTATCCTATCTTCGATACACGATGATGACCACCGATTGAAATATATATTCAGAAAATTTATCCGGATCAAAGCATTTGTCATATTCCCGATGTTTATGGGCATAATATTGGTAGCACAATCATTTATGTACATACTGGGAGAACAATGGCTCTCAGCAGCTCCCATCCTGCAACTGCTATGCATTGGCGGTATATTTGCAGGCCTTGAAACTACAAATGGAGATATATTAAGGATAAAAGGTAAATCGGGATTGATTCTTATTCTGACAATTATGCATGCTGTATTGATTTTCAGCTCTATATGTATCCCTTTTATTTTCGGGCTCAGTTACCTGTATTACATTGCGGGTATTTCGACAACCTACATTATCAGATACATTGTATCCTCTATTATGTCTAACAAGCTGATAAATTACAGTCTGGTTGAACTTATAAAAGATTTATTGCCTTATTTCGGAATATCATTTATTTGTATACTATGTGGCTATATGCTCAGGTTTGTGACATCCCAACCTGTTGTATTAATGATATGCCAAATAGTATTTGTAGGAGCTTTGTATATAGGAACTCTATATTTTTCAAAAGCCAGAATATTGAGAGAAGCCATCGAATATGTTACCAATAAAAGGATAAAGAAATGAAAGTCAGCATCTGTATCCCGGCTTATAAACATATTGATTTTCTAAAACGTTGCCTCAACTCTATTTTAGATCAGCGCTTTACAGATTACGAGGTCGTTATCACAGATGATTCTCCCGAAGACTCACTACAAAAACTGGTTGAAGAATATTCGGACGAGCGAATAAAATATTTCAAAAATGAAAAACCTTTAGGCTCTCCGCTGAATTGGAATGAAGGAATAAAAAAAGCGCAAGGAGAATATATCAAAATTCTTCACCATGATGATTGGTTTTCTTCTCCTGACAGCTTAGAAAAGTATGTCCGTCTGTTAGATGAAAATCCAAATGCAGACATTGCTTTTTCGGCAAGTTGTGACTTGGATAATCATAATACTCGAAAGCCTCATATAGCAAGCAGCGAATTTATTTCAGAACTTCAGAATGATGCTACAATAATATACACCGGCAATAGGCTGGGTGCTCCGAGTGTATGTATTTTCAGGAATAAAGGCTATCTTTTCGACCCGAACCTGATATGGCTGGTAGATATGGACTTCTACATGCAGGTGATCAGGGCTAGAGATAATACATTTGTATTTACACCTGAAATATTGGTTTATATCGGAATAAGTGAGTTTCAAATCACGCAGCAATGCCTTGCAGAAACGAAAGTGAAAATATCAGAGAAAATATATCTTTACAAAAAGTACAGCTTAGAAAACAAACCGGCCAAGTATAAAAAAAGCCTTCTGAAATATATGGGACGAGAAAAAATTCGAAGGACATCCGACCTCAGAGATATTCTGCCAGATTCAGATTTTACCTTCTCTAGGTCAGATACTTTCCGGGCATATATATACTATGCAAGAAAGAAGATTAGAAGTCTTCTTCCTCGATAAGCAACAAAAACCTTGGTATAAGTGTTTTAACAATGCAATATCTGTTCCTACAATAAATTTACATTATTACGAACTTATAAAGAAATAAAAATATGATTATAATAATGTCTCCTGCAAAGTTGCAGGATTTTGAAAAGCCGGCTCCAATAAAAGAGTCAACCACCCCACTCTACGCGAAAGAAGCTAAAGGATTGTACAAATCGATGGAAGGTATTACTCCCGGAGAAATAGCGTCTCTAATGAGCATTAACCCTCAACTGGCACACGATGTATACCAATACATCCACGCATATCCTCTAAGCAAAACGCCACAAAAACAGGCAGCATTTGCCTATAATGGGATAGCATACAAGGGGCTAGATGCACAATCATTTTCTGCCAAAGATATTGATTTTGCTCAAAAACATTTACTACATATTTCAGGACTGTATGGCGTGCTCCGCCCTTTAGACCTGATTAAACCATATCGTCTCGAAATGCAAATTCCGATAGTGAACGATAAAGGGAAAGATTTGTATGCATTTTGGTCTGACACCATCAGTAAGTACATAGCCAAACAAATGAAAGCTGACGACAATATCCTTATCAATCTGGCTTCGAAAGAATACGCCAAAGCTGTAGATAAAAAGCTGTTGCCGAAAGGACATAAGATCATAACCCCTATCTTCAAACAACAGACAGATAAAGGATATAAACAAATAGTAGTTTATGCAAAAAAAGCAAGGGGTATGATGACTCGCTTTATTATACAAAATCAACTGAAAGATATAGAACATCTGAAGGGTTTCGATACCGAAGGATATACTTTTGCACCACAGCTTTCGGATGATAAGGAGTGGGTATTTATTCGATAAGATCGACTTGCTATTCCGCTATAATTTAACTAACTTTGCGTAGTTGGAAAATAATAATTAAAACAGTAAATAAAGATGAAAAAAGTAGTATTAATTCGCCACGGAGAAAGCGTTTGGAACAAAGAGAACCGCTTTACAGGATGGACAAACGTTGACTTGTCGGAGCAAGGAGTACAAGAAGCTATAAAAGCCGGAAAACTATTGAAAGAAGAAGGTTTCAAATTTACACTAGCTTATACTTCTTATCTGAAAAGAGCTGTTAAAACGTTGAATAATATCCTTGACCAAATGGACTTGGATTGGATTCCTGTTGAAAAAACATGGCGTTTGAACGAAAAACATTACGGTATGCTTCAAGGCTTGAACAAAGCTGAAACTGCTGAAAAATACGGCGACGAGCAAGTACTTGTTTGGAGACGTAGCTACGATGTTCCACCTGCTGCACTAGAGCCAACAGACCCTCGTTCAGCTTCTCAAGATCCTCGTTACGCAGACGTACCTAAAGCATATATCCCTGAAACAGAAGCATTGAAAGAAACAGTAGATCGTATCCTTCCATACTGGCAAGAAGTTATCTACCCATCATTGATGTGTCACGATGAAATTATCGTTGCAGCACATGGAAACAGCTTACGTGGTATCATCAAATATCTGAAAGGAATTTCAGACGCAGACATCGTAAGTTTGAATCTGCCTACAGCTGTACCTTACGTTTTTGAATTCGACAATGACTTGAACCTTGTGAAAGACTATTTCCTTGGCGATCCGGAAGAAATTAAAAAACTGATGGATGCGGTTGCTAATCAGGGAAAAAAGAAATAAGATAAACAACTCAGCCTTCATACAGGCGTGGAAGTTTTATAATAACTAGTCTGACTAGCTGAAAAATAAAAAGAGACTAAACCAACACTTTGGTTTGGTCTCTTTAGTTTTAACACTATAGAGTGAAAATAATTTATTTCTGTACCCAATTTTTTATACTTTTGGTGTTCAATCCTAAAATTAAATGTTACGCAAAAAACTTTATAACAGATTCCTTGTCTGGAAGACCCAAAATGTAAAAGAGAAACAGATGGTCTTGTTCGTAAGTTTCCTGATCGGAATATTTACAGCATTAGCAGCTTTTATCCTTAAAAGTGCAATTCACTTTATACAACATCTTCTTACTTCTCCTTTCCTCACAGAAGGTGCTAACTATATGTACCTCATATATCCTATAGTTGGTATTTTAATCGCCGGAATGTTTGTTCGCTACATTGTGAGAGATGATATCAGCCACGGTGTTACAAAAATATTGTATGCTATATCTCAGCGTAAAAGCTTTATAAAGCTCCATAACGTATATACCTCCATTGTGGCCAGTTCTATTACAATTGGTTTTGGGGGATCGGTTGGAGCGGAAGCACCTATTGTACTTACAGGATCGGCTATCGGGTCTAATCTGGGACGTTTCTTTAAGGTAGAACAGAAATACCTGATGCTGCTGATCGGATGTGGTGCTGCGGGCGCTATTGCGGGTATCTTTAAAGCACCTATTGCGGGATTGGTTTTTGTGGTGGAAGTATTGATGCTCGACCTGACAACGTTTACTGTTCTTCCGTTGTTGGTAACATCTGTAACGGCAGCTACCATTTCATATCTGACGATGGGGACTTCGGCAATGTTTAATTATGCCTATACAGAGCCTTTTACCCTCGAACGTATTCCTTATGTTATTTTGCTGGGGATTTTTTGCGGATTGGTTTCTCTCTATTTTACCCGTGCTATGGGGTGGACAGAAGGAATATTTCGCAAGATGTCATACTGGCAAAAGTTTGCATTTGGTGCAAGCATATTGAGTATATTAATATTTTTGATGCCTCCTCTTTACGGAGAAGGTTATGATACAATAGAGGCATTGATCAGTGGAACAAAGAACTACACCGGTCTGTTGGACAATAGTGTTTTCTTTGAATTTAAAGATACGCGTTGGACTATCGTCTTATTTCTTGCGGGTGTTCTGCTGATGAAGGTATTTGCGACCAGTGCAACCAACGGTGCAGGAGGAACAGGGGGGATATTTGCTCCATCCTTATTCTTGGGTTGTATTGCCGGATTTGTATTTTCTTTTACTATAAATCACTCACGACTAACAGGTTTTGCTCCGTTATTGCCGGAAGAAAATTTCGCATTAATGGGAATGGCAGGTGTAATGGCAGGTGTAATGCATGCACCTTTGACGGGAACATTCCTGATTGCAGAGCTGACGGGTGGATATGAACTATTACTGCCTCTGATGATTGTTTCTATCTGTTCTTACGTCGTGATCAAGTTTTTTGAGCCACATAGTATCTATTCGATGCGTCTGGCAAAGAAAGGGGAGCTTATAACTCATCATAAGGATAAAGCCGTACTTACACTGATGAATATTGAGAAACTGATAGAATCTAATTTTCAGACTGTGAGCCCTGATATGTATTTGGGCGATATGGTGAGAGTTATATCACAATCATCTCGCAATGTCTTTCCTGTTTTAGATGAGCAAAAGAGATTCCTGGGTATTGTTCTTATGGATAATATCCGAAATATTATGTTTCGCCCCGAATTATACAACCGTTTCAAGGTATCACGCTTTATGACATCACCTCCGGCTATTGTGGTTGTAGGTATGACTATGGAATCTATAATGAAGAGCTTTGACGAAACTAAGGCTTGGAACTTACCAGTGGTAGACCAGAATGATGTATATCTGGGATTTATCTCCAAATCGAACATTTTGGATGTATACAGAGGGGTATTAGCAGAAAACTTTGTGGAAGAATGACACTGCTTTTTCCTAAATAATATTTATAAATACACAAAGTTTGCTAGAGTTTTATATCTTTGCTTTTTAGAGTAAAACTTAAACAATTAGGTATTTATGAGACTGTTTATAGGTATTCTGTCGGCTGTAATTATTCTTACAGGTGCTACTTTAACTGTTTTGGCTCTCTGGGGAATTAAACCCATCGAGTGGGGCATTATCTGGCGTTCGGGGGCAACAATCGCTATAGCTTGTATTACATTTTTGGTTATGTGGCTTGTTAAGGCATTGTTTTTCAAGAAAGATCCTTTTAATATAGATAGGAATAACAGAAAAAATCAATACTGATAATATCTATATCAAAATAAACGAAGCGTAGAGATTGTTTGATTTATCAATCTTTACGCTTTTGCACTTTTAAGAATAGCGTTTTATCCTTAAATTTGCATTAAACAATCAAAAATAAATGGATAAGAAAGATTTACGTATCGTTTTCATGGGGACACCGGATTTTGCAGTAGAAAGTCTGAAAAAACTCGTTGAAAACGGATATAATATNGTGGGGGTGATAACCATGCCCGACAAACCAAGCGGCAGAGGATACAAAATACAGTATTCTGCCGTAAAGAAATATGCGTTGGAACAGAATCTACCTCTACTACAACCCGAAAAGCTGAAAGATGAAAATTTCCTCAGTGAACTAAAGGCGTTGGAAGCGGATTTACAGATAGTAGTTGCATTTCGCATGTTACCCGAAGTGGTATGGGATATGCCCAGATTGGGAACATTCAATCTTCATGGCTCGCTACTACCGCAATATCGTGGTGCGGCACCGATCAATTGGTCTATAATAAACGGGGATAAAGAAACAGGTGCAACCACCTTTTTCCTTACTCATGAGATAGACACAGGTAAGATAATTCTACAGGAAAAGATCAAGATAGGAGAAAATGACAATGCAGGTAAAATTCACGATGAATTGATGATTGTCGGAGCCGGGCTCGTACAAAAAACAGTTGATATGATCTTGGAGGGTAGTGTAGATGCTGTAGATCAGAAGCAGTTCTTTTCGGATGAAAAAGACTTGAAACATGCGCCCAAAATATTCAAAGAAACGTGCCGCATCGACTGGAATAAATCGGCGGGAGAAATACATAACTTAATTCGAGGCATGTCACCTTATCCTACAGCATGGACAGAACTTATTAGTGAGGGAAAAGAACCTCAAATGGTAAAAATATATCGTTCAGAGATTGTGACTTCTGCAAATACAGTAGTGCCGGGAACTATTCTGACTGATAATAAAACATACTTGCATATTGCATGCGCCGATGGTCTTATCAGCGTGGAAGAAATTCAGTTTGCAGGAAAAAAAGCGATGAATATAGATGAAGTATTGAGAGGATATAAAATAGAAGAAGGAGCTTATTTTAAATAATTTAGTTTTTCTGAATTTATCTTATTATATATAAACTCCGGAGTATAAAAACCAAAAAGTAACACAGATACAATAAATAAAAAAGTGTCACCTTTGTTACTTTTTAACAATAGTTCTTTAACCACAGATTCACATAAAGTTGAATCTGAAAGAGGCAAAGAAAAAGTAACAATAAAAAGGGATAACAAACCTGTTACTTTTGTCACCTTTTAAGAAAATAAAATAACGACAGATGCAGAAAGTTATAAAGTCTACAGACCTGAATAAAGATTTGTCTGATATCCTAAGCCGATTGTCTTTCGACAAATTGTTTTTGCTAACGGACGAAAATACCGAAAGGTTGTGTTATCCTCTGGTTAAAGATAATGCACAGATTGCAAAAGCCGGGAAAATCATAATAAAGGCCGGAGACGACAACAAAAATATAGAAACATTGTCTTCGATATGGAAGTATCTTTCAGAAAATGGAGCTACCCGACACTCTTTGCTCATCAATCTCGGAGGTGGAATGCTAACAGATATCGGAGGGTTTGCTGCGGCCAGTTTCAAACGAGGCATTAAGTGTATCAATATACCCACTACCCTACTCGGTGCTGTTGATGCTGCCGTAGGCGGGAAAACAGGGATAAACTTCAACGGATTGAAGAACGAAATAGGAGCTTTCGCTCCTGCCGAAACAGTGCTGATTGATTCAGCTTTCTTCAAAAGCCTCGATCATCAGAATTTCTTGTCGGGCTATGCAGAGATGATAAAGCATGGATTGATAGACAGTGATAAAGAGTGGCTGGCAACTATGTCGTTTGACACCGAGGAAATTGACTATGAGAAGTTGAAACAGTTGGTTGTAGACTCTGTTGGGGTGAAAGAGCGCATCGTAGAAATTGATCCTTTCGAAAAGGGAATACGCAAAGCTCTCAATCTGGGACATACCATCGGGCACGCTTTCGAAAGTATGTCTTACGAACTAAACAAACCTGTTCAACACGGCTATGCTGTTGCATGGGGTATCATTTGCGAGTTGTATCTTTCTCATCGATTCTGTGGCTTTCCGAAAGAGAAAATGTATAAGACCATTTATTTTATCAAAGACAATTATCATGGTTTCTACTTCGATTGCGACCATTACGAACGGCTCTATGAATATATGAAGCATGATAAGAAAAATGAATCGGATACAGTAAACTTTACTTTCCTTTCGGATGTGGGTAAGATAGAAATCAATCAAACGGCGAGCAAAGAGGACATCTTCGATGCCATCGATTTCCTTCGCGAGAGTGTAGGGTTATAATAAATCCCCAAGGAAAATATATTCCCTGAGGAGTTATAAAAAAATAGTGTCTGATATGAAGAGTTGTTATCTTCCAAATCGGGAAGTATCCACCTCATCTACTTTCGGCTTTTTGTAATTACCGAACCGATAAGTAAATGATAGTTTAAATACCGGAGCATTGGGATGTAGCTTCATCGTACTATACTGTGTCATATAATCGATCTTTGTTGTTGCACCGTTGCTTTTAAATATATCCTGAACCTGTGCCATGAGTTCGGCTTTGTTGTTTAAGAATGTCCATTTGGCACCGGCTGTTATATCCCACATGCGCTTGATATCATATATCCCTTGGAGAGCTCCATGCATATAAAACCCTGAAACATCGAGCTTAATATTGGGTTTGGAAGATATATTAAATGTATTACGCAGCTGTGCTACAAAGGAATACATACTTCTCTTGTAAGGAACATCATAGAACTCATCGTCTTTCTCTTCTTGTCTGAAGAGGTTGATCGTTGCTTTGGTATCCCATACCCTGTCTATTGCAAAAGGTACAACGAGATATATTCCAAACTGCTTTTCGTAATCGACATTTACCATCTGGAATATATTCTCCAGACTACTCTGAGACTGGTATGGCAATTGTATGAATCTATCAGGAGTGTACTCATAATAAGCCCCAAGAACATATTTCTGCTTGTAGATCACATTCAGTTGTGTTCTGTACTCTCTTGAGAATTTAAGTTCAGGATTACCCTCTGCCGATGAGTAGGCGTTGATCTTAAAACGATCGGTGCTTAATGCCCAATATGGAGGATAGTTGATATCAGAAGAAAATGACAGTTGATACATTAACTGCGGGCTATGAGTATAACTAAGGTTTGCATTTACAAATGGTTGGAAATCATCCCACAATGTTTTCTTCTGGCCCATAATGTTTATCGCCGCACGAAAATAGTTACCGGATATTGAAGCCTGGGCAGATAGCTTTTCACCAAACTTCTTAGAGAATCCGGCAAATAAAGATGCATTGTACTCCTTCTGTTTAGTATCATTTATTGAATCTACAACGGTGTTATCAGGGTTCTTATAATAGTCATAACTATTGTTGTTTTTGGAAAATGAGAAATTGCCTCCATAATTAAAATCCCAGCCACTTTTGGTTGACACTGTATGATTTGCAAATAACAGAATCTTGTTTACACGCTGCGCCGTCTTGGTTTTAAAAGTAGTTTTTAATATCTGACCATCTTCATAATCGTAATATTTAGTTGTTGAAGGATCGTTATAGAAAGTATAATCAGCGCCTATATTTAGCTTCTTATGAGAGTTGTATTCCGCTTTTAGATTATGAAGATAATCATTCCCGACTACATCGTCTTTCGAATCTATGCTTGTATATGGATTACCATCTTTTAGATATTTTGTTTGCGAAGTATGGCTTGCATCATATTTGTCAAGGTTACCGGTATATACTATTTTTATTTTATCCTCATTTTTCAGATTGAAACTAAGTCCAAGCCGGGTATTCAAACTTTCGGGATTGGGCATAGAATAGTTTTTCTGGGAAATATCATATGTATGCCCATCAAACTGGTGTATTGCAAACATATCGCTGGTAGACCAGTTCTTAGCCTTATCTGCACCAATAGAGAAATCAATATTATATGAAGGTTTGGTATATAACAAACTTCCTCTTACACCAAATCCCGCATAGTGTGCTTGCTTATACTCTGCACTTGCCTCTCCTTGCAAAGTTGGTAAGTCGGGATTCTGATCTTTGAGTACAATATTTATAGCGGCACCTCTTACATTGTATTGAGGTGGTGCACTATACATGATTTCAATATTGGATATACGGGATGCCGGCATTGATTTGAGCATGCTTATTATTTGCTCTTTACTCATGCTGGTGAGTTGCCCATTGATCAGAATCGTATAGGCTGATGTTCCGATCAGGCTGAGATCGTCACCAACTCCGGTAATGCTTGGCACATTCTGCAAAGCTTCGAATGCATTTGAAACCACCTTATTCTTGATTAGTAAAGGAGCATCATAAATTAGTTTTCCCGCTTCCGATTTTACGATAGGACGCTCTCCGCTTACCACTATCTCAGTCAGTTCTTTATTTAACGAAAGAAGGGCGTATGGCGGAATTTCTATGTCAGTATCCTGTATCTTAATAGGATGTTCCTCCTTTTCGTATGTCATGTGTTGCAGGGTGAGTGTATACTCTCCATTAGGAATACCTTTGAATTCAAACGAACCTTGTGTATCTGTAATCGTTGTTTTCAGCCAAAGGCTATCCTTTGAATTTCTCATAATGCATGTTACAGCTTCTACCGTTTGGTTCGATTCATTCATTATTGTGCCTTTCAGCATATATCCCTGCGCATTGGTTACAACGGCAATACTTAGTAAGAGTGATAGTAAAAATGGCTTCATAGTTTTATTATATTCGTTTTGTATAGCAAAAGTAGATAACAGCAAGCTTATGATGTGTTTCCGTTTTACTACTTAGTGTTACCAAGTGTTATCAAGAGTATTTGAGAATGAGTTTTTATTATCTATCTTTGATTTACAGTCTATTTTTACGTAAACATATTAACATTACTAAAAAATAGTAAATCCATACAATAAAAAATTAACTACATGCAAAATTCATTCAAAAATAGAGTTGCTAAATTCTGGAGTTCTTTTTCGGAAGAAGAAAGTCAGATAAGAGAAATGATGAATAATAAAGTTGAGGGAGAAACTCTACTAAACTTTGTCGACAGCATATTACAAATCGCTTTCCATAAAATCTACTTCGAAATGGGGATAAACAATGAGGGAAAGTATGAATTAATATTAACTCCTGAAGGAAATCGCTCTCGCCTGATACAATTACACTACTGGCTACAACATGCTCCACAAGAACTGTGGGAGAAATGGAATTTCTATTCATCCAAACCGGCACATGCTAAGNNCTACACTTACAATGTATGGCATAGAAATCGGAGAAAATGATATTGAAATCTATCCCGAAATTGAGAACGAAAGACCCAAAGTGAATATTGAAATATATTCATCCAAACTGATGGATCTTGACGAAGACCAACGTTACTCTATGCTCTTTATATATTTAGATCAGTTCATAGGAGAGTTGTATACAATGGAATATATTGGCTCTATTGTTTTTGTGAACGAAAATAGCAAAAAGCAAACTGTAAAAATAACAGATTTAAGATCTTTTATAAACAAAACAATAGAAGAAAACAATTGGCCTAAATTTGATAATCCAACCGAAATATATACCGGATATCGTATAGAACCAAAAGAAAATAGTGATTGGACTTTGCGAGAAGATATTTTTTCGGGATACACCTCTTGCTCTTCCATCCTCAATGATTTCTATGGGAAAAAGACCGCTCGTTTTAATGAAGCAAAGCAAGACGGAGTCATATTTGGTTTCACATTCTTTGAAAATATAAATGTGCCTGGCGAAGACATAATAAATTTCAGAGGAGAGATAGAAGACAAGATCGTTGAAGAAACTGTACCCTATGGTATTGCCAATACGATAGGAGGCGCTACAGGCTTTCATTTTTCGTATATCGACTTCATTATATATGACTATCCTGCATTCATAAATATAGTAAAGAGAATTTTATCCACATACAATTTTGAAGAGTTCGGCTATTCAGACTTTTCTATAGAATCAAAACCTATTTTATTCAATTAAATTGTTAGGATAACTCCGGATAAAAGCTTAAAGAATTTAGACATGACTTCTTTTTTATTGATTTTCAATACAAAAAATCAATAAATTACGGCATTAAGATTATTTTTATTCTGCTATTTAAAACAAAATCACTACTTTTGCCGTTCAAAAGAGAATGTATTATTCGAGTACACTACGTTTAGTATGCTTGAATATAACACAAGCCTTGATTTAATTGTATGCAGAAAAATTTAGTTATTGTTGAGTCTCCGGCGAAAGCCAAAACTATCGAGAAATTTTTAGGGAAAGATTTTAAAGTTATGTCTAGTTACGGACATATTAGAGACCTAAAGAAAAAAGATTTAGGCATAGACCTGGAGAACAATTATACTCCCATATATGAGATACCTTCCGACAAAAAGAAAGTTGTCGATGAACTGAAAAAAGCGGCGAAAGAGGCAGACCTTGTATGGCTTGCTTCCGATGAAGACCGTGAGGGAGAAGCTATATCATGGCATCTGTATAAGACATTAAAGCTTGAAGAGAATAAAACAAAAAGAATTGCTTTCCACGAAATTACGAAAGATGCAATTCTGAATGCTATAGAAAATCCTCGAACAATAGACATCAATCTCGTAGATGCACAACAAGCGCGTCGCGTCCTTGACCGCATTGTAGGGTTCGAATTGTCGCCCGTACTATGGCGCAAAGTGAAGCCGGCACTATCAGCTGGACGTGTTCAGTCGGTAGCTGTAAGATTGATTGTTGAACGTGAAAGAGAAATACAACAATTCAAATCGGAAGCATCTTATCGAGTGATTGCCATTTTCACAAAAGAAGACAATGGCTCTCAGTACGAAATAAAGACAGAACTCAGCAAGCGACTTAAAACCAAGCAAGAAGCTCTAAACCTTCTTGAAAAACTTAAAGAAGCAAGCTTCAAAGTTGAAGATGTAGAGACAAGACCGATGAAAAAATCTCCGGCGGCACCCTTTACGACTTCAACCTTGCAACAGGAAGCATCTCGTAAACTAGGCTTCCCTGTTTCGCTGACAATGATGGTTGCTCAGAAATTATACGAGTCGGGGAAAATAACTTATATGCGTACCGATTCGGTTAATTTGTCGAGCTTGGCAATTAACACGACCAAAAATGAAATTGAAGCTGAATATGGTAAGCAATATTCAAAAGTTCGCCATTTCTCAACAAAATCTAAAGGAGCACAAGAGGCACATGAGGCCATCCGTCCTACATATATAAATGAACACTCAATATCGGGTACTGCACAAGAGAAGAAGCTATACGAACTGATATGGAAGAGGACTATTGCATCTCAAATGGCTGATGCAGAATTGGAGAAAACCACTGTAACGGTAAGTATCTCTAATGAGAAAGATATGAAATTCTCAGCAGTTGGAGAGGTTATTAAATTTGACGGGTTCTTGCATGTATATCTTGAAGGTACTGATGAAGAAATTATAGATAATGAAACAAGCCTGCTTCCTCCTGTAAAAGTTCAGGATGCACTACAAATGAAAGAGGCGACAGCCACAGAACGATTTACACAACGTCCTAGTCGCTATAGTGAAGCATCTCTTGTTCGTAAGCTGGAAGAGCTTGGTATAGGTCGTCCGTCTACTTATGCACCAACTATCTCTACGATACAGAACCGTGAGTATGTAGAGAAGTCGAATATAGAAGGAACAGAACGTCAGTATAATATCTTAGCCCTCAAAAAAGAAAAAATATCGGATACACAGAAAACTGAAATCACAGGTACAGACAAGGGCAAGCTTATCCCTACTGATACAGGAGTGGTTGTAAATGATTTCCTTATCGAATATTTTCCGGGGATATTAGACTATAATTTTACTGCCAATATAGAAAAAGAATTTGACCAGATCGCCGAAGGTGAAGAAAACTGGACAAAACTTATAGATAAATTTTACAAAGTATTTCATCCTATTGTAGAATCTGCAACAAATACTCAAACAGATCATAAAGTAGGAGAACGTATACTGGGTGTTGATCCGAAATCGGGACGTCAGGTATCTGTAAAGATCGGACGCTTCGGGCCAATGGTACAAATTGGTGTTCAAGAAGAAGAAGAAAAACCTCAGTTTGCCGGATTACAAAAAACACAATCTATCACAACTATTACACTAGAAGAAGCTTTGAAATTATTCGAGCTACCTCGTTCGGTTGGTGAGTTTGAAGGTAAAGATGTTAGTGTTGGTACAGGAAGATTTGGCCCGTATATAAAACATAACGGAAAGTTTATATCTTTGCCTAAAGGATATGATCCTTACAGTGTTGATTTAGATAGTGCGATTTCTTTAATTGAAGATAAACGCCAAAAAGACGCTGAAAAGATAATAAAGACTTTTACTGAGGACGCAGATTTACAAATATTAAATGGCCGATACGGTCCATATATTGCGTATCAAAAAACAAACTATAAAATTCCGAAAGGTGTAGTGCCTGCTGATTTAGATTTTGATGCAGCAATGAAAATAGTGAAGGCAACCGGAGAGAAACCTGCTACTAAAACAAAAGCAAAATCGAAGAAGAAGTAGCATTTTTTCCTTGAAAAATTATTATATTCAGCTGAATGAATAGATTTTTGGAAAAAATATTTGGATACAGGGGATTAAAGATTTTAATACCTTTGTTGGATTTAGCCATCGTATATGGTTCGATAATTTGGTCTTTCTACATTTTTAAAGATAGCCTTGACAACTTCTCCGAAAACTGGTTTTCGTTTGTTGCTATCTGGCCGTATATTGGTATTTGCTATCTAATCTTAAGCCATATATTTGAATTAGATAAACCAAAAGATTTTTCTTTTTTGGGTATAGGGTACACCGTATTTCTGGTTATAGTCTCTCTACTGTTTTGCACAATGGCTATAAGCTTCTTGGCCAGAGAATTTGCATTCCCCCGAAGTATTCTTCTTACTGCCTATGCCATGCAGATTGCAGCAATCACGTTCTGGCACTTTTTTGCCAATAGAATGCACTTTCGCCTGAATAAGGGAAAATCGGTACTCGTTATTGGCTATGAGAAGTCTCAACCTCTAGCATACAAATTATTGGAGGCAAAAGGAATATGGTCTAACTTGAAACATGTTTGCTCACCTGATCATCTTAATTTATATAACTATATCAACGAATGCGATATAACGTTCATTACCGAAGATGTTTCCGAAGAGCAGAAACAACATATTATCTTATATTGCATAGAGCGTAACCGTACGGTATTATACCAGCCTAAAAATTCGGAGATACTCCAATTTAATGCAAATTTCCTGCAAATAGACGATTCGCCGGTTTTAGATGTGAGAGAGTTAGGACTGGGACAAAGTAATGAGCTTTTTAAACGACTAACGGATGTATTCTTAGGAATTTTGGGGCTGATTGTTTTATCTATTCCATTCATATTTGTCTATTTGGCTTTAAAAATAGGCGGAGGATCGGCATTTTATGCACAAGAACGCATAACGCGTGACAACAAAGTTTTCAAGATATATAAATTTCGGACAATGGTCGAAAATGCAGAAGCTGCCTCAGGTCCTGTATTAGCTCAAGATGTTGACTGCCGGATAACTAAACTCGGACACTTCCTACGTGCTACCAGATTGGACGAAATACCTCAGATTTACAATATACTGATAGGCGATATGAGCATAGTAGGGCCACGTCCTGAACGACCATTCTTTGTAGAACAGTTCTGTGCCGAGATGCCTGAATATAAATTGCGTCATAGGGTTAAAGCCGGTCTTACAGGTTTGGCACAAGTGCAAGGTAAATATAATACATCGGTAAGGGATAAACTAAAATATGATCTGCTGTATATCAACGGCTATTCGTATGCCTTAGACATCAAACTGATCATGCAAACACTGAATATACTCCTTAGAAAAAGCAGTACCGAAGGTGTAAAATCGGTCAGTGAGATTGAAAAGGAAGTTGAAGAATTGACTCGCCGTTAATTTATATGTCCGGAGAGTAAAACCAATTAATAAAATAAGAATTTATAAACCATATTGACTTATGAATAATTTTCAAGATTTGGTAACAAATCGTCGGAGTATTCGTAAATTTACAGATGAACCATTGAAACCTCAGCAAGTAGAGACTATTCTCAAGGCGGGGCTAAAGTCGCCTTCATCAAAGAGTAAAAATCCTTGGCAGTTTCTATTAGTAGAAGATAAAGAAATGCTAAAGAAGCTGTCGCTATGCAAAAAGTCGGGGAGTAAACCGATAGAAGGTTGTGCTTTAGCTATTATAGTTATGGCAGATCCATTAACAAGCGACGTGTGGATAGAAGATGCGTCTATTGCTTCCATCATGATGCAGCTACAAGCGGAAGATTTGGGATTGGGAAGTTGTTGGATACAAATCAGAGAGCGATATACAGAAGAAGAGGAAGCTTCTAATGACTATATCAAGAGCTTATTTAATATACCGATACAGCTGCAGGTGCTTTCTGTTATAGTATTTGGGAATAAAGCGCAAGAGCGTTCTCCTATCGACGAAGAAAAGTTACAATGGGAGAAAGTGCATATCGGAAATTTTAATATAAATCAAATAATAGAATAGCTACTTATGGCCACTAATAGCAAGTCAAACGACCGTTTGTCGTATGGGATAACCATACTTATCTTCGGTATTTTATTTATGCTGGACAAGTTAGACGTATTAAGTAAAATACCTTATGCAGACAGACTAATAGGAGTAGGTTCTTTTTTGCTTATAGCAGGGATTGTGTTCTTATTCACTCAGCCTAAGAGAGTTTTAGGTTGGATATTCCTAGGTATAGGAGTACTGCTTAATGCTGATACGTTCTTTGGTTGGATGCATAATTATTCTAATCTTATTGTTCCGGGGTTATTGATCGTTGCCGGAGTGGCAATGGTATTGAGTGCCAAAAAGAAGAACTAATGAAAGTAGTATTGATAGGAGCAGGAAATGTTGCAACACAATTTGCAAAAGAGCTGTACAGCAAATCTTTTGATATTGTACAAGTCTATAGCCGAACATTAGCTTCTGCCTCCGCTTTGGCCAAGGAAGTGGATGCTGCGCCTATTACAGATATATCATTAGCTGTCTGCGATGCTGACTTATATATATTTTCGGTAAAAGATTCTGTTTTAGACGAATTGATTGCTAGTCTTCCGTCAAATAATGGCTTATGGGCACATACAGCCGGTAGTATGTCTATAAATGTCTTTAAAGGATATACTTCTCGATATGGAGTACTGTATCCGTTTCAAACATTTAGTAAAGATAGAAAAGTTGCCTGGGCGGACATTCCAATATTTCTGGAGGCTTCGGATAATCAAGCATTGGAAAAACTAAAAAGCATAGCATCTCAGTTGTCAACCCAAATATTAGAATTATCAACAGAAGAGCGAAAGTATCTTCACCTTACAGGAGTATTTGCTTGCAACTTTACGAATCATATGTACACTTTATCTAAACGGGTTTTGGCTAAAGTAAACTTGCCGTTCGATATTGCCTTACCGTTGATTGACGAAACTGCCTTGAAAGTACATTCTTTATCTCCCGAAGAAGCCCAAACAGGTCCGGCTGTACGCTTCGATGAAAATGTGATGGAGAAGCATTTGTCGCTAATTGATGATGACGAAATAAAACAAATTTATAAACTGATGAGTGAAAGTATTCATCGGTTTGGTAAAAAAGACATATAATGAGTACAATAAATTACGATTTGAAGAAAATAAAAGCATTTATATTTGATGTTGATGGTGTTTTATCTCCCGATTCAATACCTTTGTCTTCAGATGGGTCACCGGTAAGGATGGTAAATATAAAAGATGGATATGCTATCAACCTTGCAGTAAAAGCCGGCTATAGTGTGGCCATTATCACAGGAGCAGATACAGATAATATTCGTCTTCGCTTCAACAGGTTGGGGGTTAATGATATTTACCTCAAATCGAGGGTTAAGATAAATGACCTCAACGACTATATGGAAAAAACAGGCTATAAAGCCGAAGAGATCATATATGCAGGCGACGACTTGCCAGACTATCAGGTAATGCAGGCTGTAGGGTTGGCTGTTGCCCCGGCAAATGCTGCACCTGAGATAAAAAGTGTAGCCCAATATATTTCGCATAAAAATGGCGGAGATGGTGTTGCCCGTGATGTCATAGAGCAAGTGATGAAAGCACAAGGCAAATGGATGACACCCGAAATGCTAAGTTCGACAGCCGTATTCTAAAAACATAAAAAATAAAAATGCATAAATCAGGATTTGTAAATATAGTAGGCAACCCCAATGTAGGTAAATCAACGTTGATGAACCTGTTGGTCGGTGAAAAAGTATCAATTATTACTTCTAAAGCTCAGACCACTCGTCATCGTATTTTAGGAATAGTGAATACCGATGAATATCAGATTGTTTATTCTGATACTCCGGGTGTTTTGCGTCCCAATTACAAGTTGCAGGAGTCGATGCTTAACTTCTCGGAATCTGCATTAAGTGATGCTGATGTCTTACTATATATGACTGATGTTGTCGAAAAAATAGACAAAAACGAAGAGTTTCTAAAGAAAGTACAAGGTGTAGAAGCGCCTGTTTTGCTTTTGATTAATAAAATAGATCAAACAAATCAGAAAGAATTGGAAGACTTGGTCTTGCGGTGGAAAGAACTACTTCCCAATGCGGAAATATATCCGATTTCGGCATTGAACAAGTTTAACGCAGATGTGGTCAAGAAACGGATTATAGACCTTATTCCCGAATCACCACCTTATTTTGAGAAAGATGCATTAACCGATCGCCCTGCCCGATTCTTTGTAACAGAGATTATTCGTGAGAAAATTCTTCTTTATTACCAAAAGGAAATTCCATATTCGGTAGAAGTCGTTGTTGAAGAGTTTAAAGAAGAAAAAGATATAATAAATATAAGAGCTCTTATCATTGTAGAGCGTGACACACAAAAAGGAATTGTTATCGGACATCAAGGTGCAGCCTTGAAGAAACTCGGTACAATGGCACGGAAAGATATTGAGCGTTTTTTTGATAAAAAAGTATTCTTGCAAATATTCGTCAAGGTAGAAAAAGATTGGCGAAGCAGAGATAACATACTTCGCCAATTCGGATATCGTTTAGATTGATATATTATTTTTCCTCTATCGTAAATCCTACAGTTTTCAGGTCATTCCAATAATTTGGATATGACTTGGTAACTACATTCGGATGAGCCATATTGATATGCCCCATTTTTATTGCAGCCGGAGCAAAAGCCATCGCCATGCGATGATCTTCGTATGTACGGATAACAGCTTCTGTTTCTGGCTCACATCTTTCACCATTCCATTCGAGAATACTGTTTTGACTGTCATAAATAAGATATCCCAGCTTTTTCATTTCAGCTTTTAATGCTTCTATGCGGTCTGTTTCTTTTATCTTTAGGCTTTGTAATCCTGTAAACATAAAAGGAATATTCATCATACAACAAGTTACAACAAAGGTTTGTGCCAAATCGGGCTCATTCACAAAATTATGGAACATCTTCTTTGTTATTCTATCCGACTTAGTCAATATAACGCCGTTTTCAGTGAATTCGGTATTAACACCTAAATCCAAAAACAGCTCGGATACTTTAGAGTCGCCTTGCATACTTTCTTTGAACAATCCTTTCAGTTCTATATGCGCATTGTCTGTTAACGCAGCCATTTCGTACCAATATGAAGCAGCAGACCAATCAGACTCTACTACATAATGAGTCGGTCTGTATTCTTGTGGATGGATACGGATTATTTTATCTTCCCAGTGTGCTTTTACGCCAAACTGAGACATCATTCCCAATGTCATTTTTATATACGGGATGGATATAATATCTCCTTCTAAATGGATTGTCAACCCTTTACTCATTGTAGGGGCAATCATCAGAAGTGCTGATATAAACTGAGAACTGACATCTCCCGACAAATATATGTCACCACCATCCAGTGCCGTACCCTTTATCTTTAGGGGAGGATATCCAATATTCGCAATATATGAAATGCGGGCTCCCAATGAAGTAAGAGCTTCTACTAGAATATTAATAGGACGTTCCTGCATACGTTCTGTACCTGTTATTATCCATTCTCCGGGTGTTATAGCTAACAATCCTGTAAGGAAACGCATAGATGTACCGGCAGCCTTTACATCAATCAGGCTGCTGCCTGAACGGAAGGCTTCTATCATAACTTGCGTATCATCACAGTCGGAAAGATTTTCCAGAGTTGAAGCATTTAAACTTAGACCGTTCAGAATAAGAGCTCTGTTGCTTATGCTTTTAGATGCAGGCAGTGCTATTGTTGAATTTATGGCCTTTGGAGCCACTATTTTATATTGCATGATATAATTATTTATCTATACGAAATTAAAGTAAAAACCCATAAAGATCAAATTTTTAAACATGGATTAAGCATTTTCTACGAATAAAAATATTTTGATTTTTATGAGCTTTTACAATCTATATATTTTATCACAATGTTATCATCCTGTGTTTCGCATTCCGGCGGCAATACCCGATATTGTGATCATCAGTGCCAGTTCCAGTTCGGGAGAATGCTCACTGTCTTGTCTCGAACGATGAAGCAATTCTACCTGCAACAGATTCAACGGATTGGTATATATATTTCGCATTGCAATATTCTCTGCTATATCGGGTAGGCTCTCCATCAAGTATTCATCCTGAGATATTCTCAATGTAGATTTTATTGCACCCTCTAACTGCGCCCTAAGCCTTTTCCCTAAATCTTGCAACCTGTCTTCCACTAACCTTTCGTCATAATATGCCGATATACGAGGGTCTGCTTTGGCAAATACCATTTCCAACATATTAATCCTTGTTCCGAAGAAAGGCCAATCTTTGTACATGGTTTTTAATATCTCTACATTCCCTTCATCTATAACTTGCTGAAGGGCCTCTCCCGCTCCAAGCCATGCCGGAAGCATTAACCTGTTTTGTGTCCATCCAAATATCCAAGGAATGGCACGCAAACTTTCAACGCCACCATTGGGACGACGTTTCGCCGGTCGCGAACCTAATGGCAAACGAGCAAGCTCGGCCTCAGGGGTTGCCTGATAAAAATACGGAATAAAGTCAGGATTCCTGTGTACAGTATCTTGATATATAGTACAAGAAATATCCGACATCTTATTCATAAGGTCTCTCCACTCCTGTTTTGGTGCAGGTGGCGGAAGTAAGTTGGCTTCTAAGATTGCATCAGTATATAAAGCCAGCGTTTTTATAGCCAGATCGGGTATACCTAATTTGAAGCGGATCATTTCGCCCTGTTCTGTTACACGCAAACCGCCTTTTAATGAGCCCGGAGGCTGAGAGAAAAGAGCAACTTTGGCAGGTCCTCCTCCACGTCCGACAGTACCACCACGTCCATGGAATAAGGTCAAGCATACTCCCGCTTCTTGACAGCTTTTGATCAAAGCTTCTTGTGCACTGTATTGTGCCCATCCGGCAGCAATAGATCCTGCGTCTTTGGCTGAGTCAGAGTAACCGATCATTATCATTTGTTTGCTCTTGATAACACCTCTGTACCAACTAATATTAAACAATTGCTGCATAATACCATTGGCATTATTGAGGTCATTCAGTGTTTCAAACAATGGTGTTACGGGTAATATATAAGGACACTCAGCTTCTTTCAACAACAAATAAACCGCCAATATATCGGACGGAGTACGTGTCATCGATATAATGTAGGTAGGTATTACCCCTTCAGGAGTTTCTGCTATAACTTTGCATGTTTGCAGCACTTCTTTCGTTTGAGGACTTGGCTCCCAATTTTTTGGAACCAAAGGACGTTTAGAGTTTAGCTCTCTGATAAGAAAAGCTTGCTTCTCATCTTCCGACCATGTTTCATAATCTCCTAATCCTAAATAACGGGTAATCTCTGAGATTGTCTCAGTATGAATTGTACTTTCGTGACGAACATCTATTTGTACAAGAGTAAGCCCGAAGCATTTAACCCTGCGCATGGTATCCAATAGCTTATCATCGGCTATAATATCCATCTTGCAAGCCACTAACGACTTATAAGATTCATGCAAAGGTTCCCATAATTGCTCATTATAGTAGAGAATATCCTCTGTTAGTTCAGGATTTTTACCTGCTATACGGGCATCAAGGTAAGCTATAGTATTACGAAGCTGTGTACGCAACTTTTTCATTAGCTCACGATACGGCTCTTGTACTTCATAGTTTCCTATGTAGTTTCTGAATTCGAGCGTACAGGTTGCCATTGATAGTTCTTTCACCAGTATTTCTATATCTGATAAGAAAAGAGTTGCAGCACGGCGGCGGCTATCAAGTAGTACATCATGTGTAACTTTGGCTGTCACATTCGGATTCCCGTCACGGTCGCCCCCCATCCATGATGAAAAATGTATAGGACGCGCATCGATCGGAATACGATATGCAAGTGTATTTCTTATTTGCTGATCCAGTTCTCGGATGTAAGCAGGTACAGCAGCCCAAAGGCTATTCTCTACTACATCGTATCCCCATTTTGCTTCTTCGTTGGGAGTAGGACGATTCTGACGAATTTCATCAGTATACCAATATTGAGCGATCAGTTGTTTGAGCCTGCGCAATATTTGTACTTTCTGATGTTCGATCAAATCATCATGATCCAGTAGCTTGAGGCATTGATCTACTTGATTCAGATTATTGATCAACGAGCGTCTATTTATTTCTGTAGGGTGAGCTGTTAAAACCAAATCGATAGATATATCTTCTATTGCTTTGATTATATCGCTATCGCTATAGTTAGCGGCTTTAAGCTTTTCATATACTGCAGAAAAATTAACCGGGTTCTCAGCCCCTTGTGCGTGGGGAGAGATACTATTATATTGTTCTGCCGTATTTGTAAGGTTAAGAAACTGGTTGAAAGAACGTGCTACAGGCAAGAACTCCTCATCCCTAAGATTTTGCAATGTCTTAACCAACGATTTATGTGCTTCAATATCACCCGAGTGTGATGCTTTAGATAGCCTGCGGATTGTTTCTATGAGGTCGACCATATCTTGTCCTTTCGCCTCATTGATCGTTTTTCCGAGCAAGTGGCCAAGCATCTTGATATTGTCGTGCATCAAGGATTGTTGCATATTGTTCATAGGTTTATTCTAATTATTAGTTGTATTTTTCTCCGTTATAATATTTAACGCCATACATTATCAAAAGTTTAAGTAAGCGTTGAGTAGTCAGGCAAATTTTATCGAAGAAAGAGACGAGCTAATACTTAACTCATCTCCACTCCACTTAATCATTATTTATCATTGTAAACAACTCTTCTGCTGCCAATTGAGGTCCATCCTTAGTATGTCCGTCAATAGCAAGCGAGGTATATATCTCTCCTATTTTTACACCATTGTTATTCATATCATTAAAGAATTCTTTGATCAGCTTGCCTGCAAGCTCCTTTTCTTGTACAGGGCCAAAAGGATTGGCAAAATAGGATGTTACCAAACCATTTTCGGTCGTAGTACCTTTTGCTTTGCGGGCTCCGGCTTCAAATATTTTAATCGCTTCGTCGAGATTATCAAAAAACTCAATCTTCTGAGCAGATTCAGTATAGTTATTCGCATATAAGATATAATCTACTTTATATCCTTTAGAGATAACATCGTATGTTGCAGCAGGAATTGTAATGCGAGCATTTATTTTGTCAGGATTAGAATAGATACCTCTCTCTAACTGCTGGAACGCATACATAGGGTCAAGGTCGTCGATACGGACAAATGCTCCGATTTCGGTTCCATACCCCTTAATCGTACCATCTTCTTCTTTTTTGAGGTAACCCATATCGTCAAATACAATGCGCATATGACGTATATATTTCTCATTAAGCGTACGGAAAGCTTCCAAACTTTCAGATTTTCCGGCACCACTATCTCCTATAATAACGATATTGGCTTCTGTACCATTCTTGAGTAATATATTTACCATAGCTCCGTGTAGCGGCAATCGCCCTTGCTCCATTTGCTTCACGTTATGAAGTGTAAGAAGCATTTTTTTCATATAGCCAAAATAGTCGATATCGTCGCAATGATTAGCGTAACCGATAAGAATATCATTTTTCTTATCCTTATAGTAGAAAGTACGTTTCTCTTCTATTCCATCAGGATATCCGAACACGTATATTATATCGGGTTTTTTACCGATATATTCACCGGCTTTAGCTAGTTCAAAAAGATTGGATAAGGCAAATCCGTGAACCATATAATCCTTGTGGAAATAAACAAAGGTCAGCATATTCCCTACTTTAGCAGGAAATAAGAACCAGTCATCTTCATTCAGTATAATATTTTCTACAGGATTTGTCGTATGTTCTTGAAAAATGCCGTCGCGTGTATTTCTTTTTGTATACGAAATAAACGGAGGTTTAAACATAACAGAAGTAATGAACGGAATAGAAGTCAACCCATTGTATTCTATTGGGCAGTTCCAAGTAATGTCACTAAGAGTTAACCCTGCATTTGCACCTGCGGTAAGCTGGCGATACACAAGATGCTGATACCCCATTACGGTTTCTTGAATGCGGCGGTAGATAGAAAGTACCAATTCATTGAACAACTCGTTGGCATGCAAGAAACGTACACTTTGCAACCCGCTGCTGATGGAATTGTTATGCACTATAGTATAACGTTCCATTCTACGCCAGAAGCCATAGAGAAGCTCTATAAGCTCTATAAATAAATCTTTATCGTTGAAGAAGATAGCATACTTGTTATGTACATTTTGCACCTCATCGGGATTACATACAGTAAGTAGCTTAAATGCTTCTATCAATGTTTTTTGAAATTCTTCGTCAGTCTTGAATTCTTTGATATAATAATCGTAGATAATGACATCATTCTTTTTCAATCTTTGTATAAAAGCTTCAATAACCCGATGAAAACCGTAACTATTTAATATTTTTTGCCTCGTGTCGCAAAACTTAAGAGTGAAGTTGATAATCGCCTTTCCTTCGCCTAAAGTAAACTCTTGTAACATGTTTAATTTTATTTATTATAGTTATTATTTCTATCTGGTTCGATATCGATTTGCAATCTCCTATCTCCATTTGTGACAGGAGATTGCAAACTTCAATACTTGATTTGAAAACATTCAAACTGCGTTGTTTTCCAACATCAAATTTAAGGAAACTTACCTATACAATTAAACGAATTAAAGACTAAATTTATAATAAATTGTAAATTAAAAATAAGTTTTTGCTATTACCTTGTATTGGTGTTGCTTATAAATACTTTATTTTTTGTCTTTTATGAATTTAGGATTAACATCAAAGGCAAAAAAGTAAGTATTTGTTTCGCTTAAACACTTAGGACAAAGGCAGTCACTATAGTTATCTTTTATATAATCGCGCACCCCTGAAATTAAAGAAACTCTACGGCAGCTACACAATTCTACGCGATCTTCTCTACAGCTGAAAGCGGCCGAACATCTTTGACATATCTTTTTCATTGTTGTAAGTTTTTATTGTTATTGAATATATAATAAGATCAGGAGAAGGTTTATTTAAAATATACAACCTCATTTGCAGATACCGAAATATGACATTGCAAGAGATCATAGTATAAATACTTCAACCAAAATCAATTTTCTATAATCAGAGAAAAATCTCTTGAGCTTTCTATCTTTTTTCGCGAAAGATGAAATTTATTTTTTTGGCAGGTCTTCTGACTTANNAGCGGGTCTGTTCAGGATTTACACCTGATTCCCTTTTCATTATATATCCAAGACTTCGAATATATAACACCAATTATGGTAACAAAGATATAGAATTATAAATAAGAACAAATATAAATAAGAAAGTTTTTGATGGTATAATGAATTACTATTTCATAAGAGTGTGTTCTGCAAGGAATAAGTTTCGAAGAATAATTTCTGCTTTTAATCTTCCAAATCCCAATCATCAAAAAAAGAGTAATCCTCAGTAAACTGATCTAACTCTCGACGATCTTTTTTTGTTGGTCGCCCTGTTCCTCTGGCTCTATCTACAAAACCACTCACCTTAGACATTTCTAATATTTCAAGTTGAGATGCAGATGTCACATCTTTCATAAATTCGGGCACAAGCTTCGCACCCATTCTGTTTTCCGAAAGGTTGAGGACTTCAAAGGAATAAGTAACCGGAGGACGTCGCACTTCTATCACATCACCTACTTTAATTGATCGAGAGGGTTTTATAGTAACTCCTTTGATCGAGACACGTCCTTTTTTACATGCTTCTATTGCTATAGAACGAGTTTTGAAAAGACGAACAGCCCACAGCCATTTGTCTATACGTACTTCGTTTTTAGGTTCTTTCATAATAAAATCAGAATTTTGCCAGTACGTCCGTAAACAAGACCAGCTTCACTTCATTTATCAAAGTTATATATTAGAGACGAAAGATATCCGTTTCTAACTTCTTTGGTTTATTTATTATTGTATTGGTTCATGGTATTGTTGATACCTGCCAGACAAAAGCTTTTGATTATTTCGCCACAGGTTTCCAGTTTCACTGGAAGCTCTTTTTCCTCTTCGTCAGTGAAATTATCGAGCACATAGCCGACTTGACCACCCCGAGAAAATTCGTTACCTATACCAAAGCGTAGGCGGGCATAATCTTGAGTACCAAGAACAGATTGTATATTACCCAGTCCGTTATGTCCGGCACTACTGCCTTTTCCTTTGAGACGTAAAGAACCAAAAGGCAAAGCAAGATCATCTACAACAACCAAAAGATTTTCTATCGGTATCTTTTCTTGGTTGAGCCAATAACGAACAGCATTTCCGCTAAGATTCATAAAAGTAGATGGCTTTAGCAGAATAAGAGTACGTCCTTTGACCTTTAGTTCAGACACAAAGCCATAACGCCTGTCAGCAAAAACAATATTGGACGCTTTAGCTAAAGCGTCCAATACTCTGAATCCTATATTGTGGCGGGTATATTCGTATTCTCTACCAATATTACCGAGGCCGGCAATCAAGTATTTCATTCAATATATCCTATTATTAGCCGTTTTTAGCAGCAAGACCTCTTGCAGCACGAGTCAATTGAACGCGACAAACAACAGCATTTTTAGCATTTAACAGTTCAAGTCCTTCGAAGTGTAGTTCACCTACCTGGATAGATTTTCCAAGAGCAAGATTTGTTACATCAACGTGTACTTTCTCAGGGATCTTATCGTAAAGAGCTTTTACTTTAATCTTACGCAAGTCAAGTGAAAGTTTACCCCCTGCTTTTACACCTTCTGCAAGTCCGTCCAAAATAACAGGAACGTCCATTACAATTGGTTTGCCTTCAAATACATGGAGGAAGTCAAGGTGCAAGATAGCATCTGTTACCGGATGTACCTGTACATCTTTCAATATAGCTTTATAACTGTCTTTCCCTATTGTTAGGTTTACAAGGAAAATTTCAGGAGTATAAACAAGTTTGCGAACATCGCTGTTTGTAACAGTAAAAGCAATTGCTTCAGTTTGGTCTCCACCATAAATTACAGCAGGGATTTTGTCCTCTTTGCGAAATGCTTTTGTCGCTTTTTTGCCAAGATCTGTTCTGGCTTCTCCTTTTAATTCAAACGTTTTCATCTTTTAATTTTAAATTGTGTTACTCAAATTAAGGATTGCTTCCTTATTCCCATCACACGTACGGGCTTATAAAAGCGGTGCAAAGATAAATATTCTACATCTTTTTTCCTAATGTTTATGAAAGTAATATTTTATAGAAGACCACAATCGACAAATATTAAATGAAAAAGAGTACATTGAAAGTAGCCTGTTATATGCTATTGGTTATAAACTCAGCACTTGTTATTTCCGTCGACTTGTTTTTGTACGAATCTACTGCTATCACTTTTATTGTATACTTTGTAGCCGGTTGCAAGTCTGTAATATTTGTATCAAGGCTCTCAGGCATATCACTATTGAGATAGAAGCGAGAAAACAGTGTCATTTGCTTAAATACATTTCCATCACTGTTTACAACTTTTAGAATATAATGATGTACAACTTCATTGTCGGTAGCTTGTGGAAATGCCACCTTACAACTATTCGCTTTTATTTCACTTATTGTCGGCTTATCAGCATTTTTAAAAGAAGGAGCACTTCCTCCATTACGGTTGGCATAAGTAAACATTGTACCATTGTGCGGAGCCCATAAAATCCAATCGGGAAGTATTGCTTCATTTCGGTATGTATCCAATTTCTGTAATTTTACACTCATGTCTTCATTTACGGAAACTATAACTGCTTCTGTCACATAACCGTTCCCCGGGGGGTGCTCTCCCTCTGAAAAGCCTGCTTCGATTTCACTATAAGTAACACTCCCTAGGTTTACTGATGTGAATTTTGATTGATGGATAGACCGAGGGTCTCCTATCGGAAAGTGAGAGTGTCCCGAAAATAAAACAACCTGTGGATATTTTTCGAGTACCGAAGCTAAATGAGAAACGCCCCATCCTTCGTTCCAACCTGTACCATATACAGTATTTGTAACTCCTGCATGGGCAAATACGAATACGGGACTGTTTGGATATTTCTTGCTGGCATCTTCCAATGCAGCAGATAGAAAATCAACCTCTTTCTGAGTATAGAATAGATATGAAGTCATACTCCTAACGCTTATTGTAATAAATGGAAATCCTTTTATTTCTACATATTGATGTAAAGGTTGTTTCAGTTTACTTAAATATCGGGCTTCGGGATCACCATCCAGCCATACCTGATCGTGATTGCCGAGCATATAATAAACCGGTGTTGACTTCGGTACGTGAGCGTCAAAGAGTTGTATTAGTCCGTTGTATTGGTTTTCTGTTGACTGATCTGTAATATCCCCTACTACAAATATTCCGTCCAGCTGCTTGTCGCCACTCTGAATAAGCTTCAGCGTTTTAATTATTTTTTCTTTAGAATCGGGACGTCCAACATGTATATCGGATATAACAGCAAAATAAGGATATAAACTTTGTTCCTTAACAACTGAAGATTCTGTATCACTAGTACAAGATGCCATAGCTAGAAATGCAGCCATGACATATCCTAAATATCTCAATGTCTTCATCATATTAAAAAGAATAAATTAATAACTCTAAATTGTATGTATTGTAAAAATTGCATTCACGCATTATGTATCTTAGACACAATATAAGACAAATATATAAAAGCTTTTGAAAGAAGCGGTAATATTGATGAGGAATTGTTATTAATAAAAGAATTTAGAAGTATCTTAACCCAAAAACACACTCTATATTATCAAAGTTTTGATATCCTGGCTTTATATAAAAAAGAGGCTGTCCGCAACGAACAGCCTCTTCACAGTATCTTAGAAAAAGATTTTATGCCTTCAAGTAATTTACAATCCAGTCGCCTACTTGCGATGTAGAATAAGCTTTTCCTTCTTTCGATGCAATATCCTCAGTTACTACTCCTGCATCCATAGATGCATTAACAGCCTCACGAATCAGCTTACCTTCTTCTTTCAGTTCGAATGCATATTCGAACATCATTGCTGCCGAAAGAATTGTGGCTAATGGATTTGCTATATTCTTGCCTGCTGCCTGAGGATATGAACCATGTATCGGTTCAAACACAGATGTATGAATACCAATAGATGCTGATGGCAACATGCCTAACGACCCGGTAATTACAGAAGCCTCGTCGGTAAGTATATCTCCAAACAAGTTTTCTGTAACAAGTACATCAAAACGTTTAGGCCATTGAATAATCTGCATCGCTGCATTGTCTACAAACATATATTCTGTTTCCACATCAGGATATTGTTTTTCAATTTCCTGAGCAACCTGCCTCCATAGACGAGAAGTAGCCAATACATTCGCTTTATCTACCACTGTCACTTTTTTGCGACGCATCTGAGCATATTTATATGAAAGATGAAGGATACGCTCTACTTCTTCACGAGTGTATACGCAAGTATCATAAGCAGTATCTCCGTCTTCGCTACGTCCTTGCGGACGACCAAAATACATACCTCCCGTTAATTCACGCACACACATAAAATCAGCACCATCTACCAAATCGGAACGAAGGGGCGATTTATGTACTAGTGTAGGAAATGTACTTACAGGGCGAAGATTAGCATACAATCCCAACTTTTTGCGCATAGCCAAAAGTCCTTGTTCGGGACGTACTTTTGCCGAAGGGTTGTTGTCATATTTAGGATCTCCTATTGCACCAAACAGCACAGCATCAGAAGCCATACACAATTCATGCGTTCCATCAGGATACGGATTACCTACCTGATCGATTGCCGAAGCTCCAACAATCCCATATTCATAAGATAGTTCGTGACCAAATTTTTCACAAACTACTTCTGTCACTCTCAATGCCTGTTCTATAATTTCAGGACCTATCCCGTCTCCGGGGAGCACTGCAATGTTTAATTTCATCAATTTATATTTTAAAATTGTAATTATTTTTGAATCTGTTTATTCTTATATTTTCCTAAAAAAGTATCTGGTATTGAAATATATGCCCCATCACAACACATATTATACCCATGCCTTTTGCTATATCAACCCATCCAATCCGCTCTCCTTTCATTTGCAGAAAAGTCATTTACAGATCTTCGATCATATTCAGCATCTTTTCGGTAGCCTTTACCGCTGCTTCTGTCTGGTCGGCATCAAGACCTCTTGTCTTGAAAGTCTTTCCATTAAATTCCCACGTAATTACCGTTTGCACCAAAGCATCGGTACGCCCGCCGGGTGGTATATAAACAGCATAGTTCACTAACGTAGGGGTCGGCTTACCCAAACGTGAGTATATCTTATACAAGGCTTTCGAAAAGGCGTGGTACTGTCCGTCCCCCGGTGCAGTCCATTCATGTTCCTGCCCTTCAATCTCAACTTTTACCGTAGCTGTAGGACGTAAGCCCTTTGTCAATAAAAATGCAAATGACAATATCTTGATTTTTCTTTCCTTTTCGTTATTTTTCAAGACATCCGAAATGATATATGGCAAATCGTCTTGCGTAATAATTTCTTTTTTATCTCCCAGTTCTATCACTCGGTTTGTCACTTTAGTCATATCATCCTCGTCGAGTTCAATACCCAAAGCCTCAATATTCTTTCGTATATTAGACTTACCGGACAATTTAGCTAATGCGTATTCACGCACACGGCCAAAACGTTCCGGAAACAGATCGTTATAATACAAGTTATTCTTATTATCCCCATCAGCATGTATCCCGGCACACTGAGTGAAGACATTATCTCCCACAATTGGCTGATTAGCAGATATTACCTGTCCCGAATAGGATTCTACTACACGGCTGACCCTATTTATATTTTCTTCTTTTATTGAAGTCTTCAATTTCAATTGGTCGTGAAAAACTGCAATTACACTAGCCAAAGAAGCATTTCCTGCTCGTTCGCCCAGTCCATTCATCGTCAGATGCACACCTCTCACTCCCACTTCTGCCGCCACCATCGTATTCGCTACAGCCAGATCATAGTCGTTGTGAGCATGAAAGTCAAAATGGAGGTCGCTATAACGGTTTATCATCCGGCGACAACAGCGCCATACGCTATGTGGATTCAATACTCCTAAAGTATCGGGAAGCATAAATCGCTTTATCGGCAAATCCTTCATTCCATCCATCATATAATAGACGTAATCTTCGGATTTCACAATTCCGTTAGACCAATCCTCGAGATACACATTAACTGTTATACCCAATTTTTGAGCCAATTCCACTTCAGCCTTAATATCATCAAGATGTTGTTCAGGCGTTTTGCGGAGCTGTTCGGTCACATGCTTATACGAACCTTTTGTCAGCAGGTTTATAGTTTTACATCCTGTGTCTTTTATCCAATTGAGCGAAGCTCCCTTATCTATAAATCCTAATATCTCAATATTATCTATATATCCTGCGGATTTTGCCCAATTAGCGATTTTTTTTACAGTTTCAAACTCACCACTCGAAACACGTGCCGATGCTACCTCGATACGATTTACGCCGAGATCGACCAGCAACAAGTGAGCTATACTCATCTTCTCCTGAGCCGAGAACGAAACACTCGATGTTTGTTCGCCATCTCTCAGGGTTGTGTCCATTATTTCTATCATGGTAATCTTTAATTTTCTTAATTACTTAATATCAAACCGCACTTGCAAGACACCAACTGCACTGTCGGCTTTTGGCGTTAAATTCAATCTGATACTTTCTACAACAAAAGAATCTCCATCAGAATGCACAAGATTAAATTGATCTTTGAGCAAACTATATGAATCGGTACTGTATAATGGGAATGGCTTCCAAGAGCCTCTATCATCTTTATACTCCAAGTTCCAAACATCCGGCAAACGAACTCCGCCGTTGTCGTCATACCAATAAACCGAAAAGGCTTTTATATCAGTAGGCTTCTCGAAGGTAAAATCAATGCTTTGCTTTTCACCCTTTTTGTTCCAAGAAGTCCATCGATTGATTTCTGTATCCTTAGAATTCTTCGGATGCTTTCCGTCAACAATAGAGAATACATTTTCGCCTTCGTTTGTATAAGTCGCTTTTATATCTTTTATTGCTACAGGAAGAATAGCGACGCTTTCACGCACTTTCTTTTCATTCTCAGCAAACCAAATATTCATTGTCGAAACTCCTCGATTATTCCATGCATAATATGGAATAAGATTGAGTGAAGCCTGATGAACATTCCCTTTTACATCTATATAATCCGCCGAAACATTTTTTATAAGGTCTATCCCCTTCAATATTCCGGTATCATCTCTCTGTACCTTAGCATCTGTTGAAACTTTAGTCAGATAATACCTGTTCACATCTTCAGTATTATCAATACCCTCTGCACAATATACTAACGGACCTCTAGAGATAGCTACCCTGTCATTGTCTGCTTTCACTTCGTTTATAGCATGAGAAAAACGAACAGGCATAGGTAGTTTAAGCTCTACTTTATCCCCTTTCTTCCATTTTCTGGAGATAGAGACAAAACCTTTATCAAGAGAAACTTCACCTTTTTTAAAAGATAAATTTCCGATCTTCTTATCGTTTATATATAGTTCCCACGCTTTCGAATTATTATCAACATAGCGATACAATTTACCCGGGACAAACAGAGAACCGACCCACGTAGGAATTCGCATTTTTATTGAAAATGTCTGATCATTCTTTTCGGGGTTTACAGTTAATATGATACTTTCATCGAACGGATAATTCGTTTTTTGCTCTAGTGCCACTTTTCCAGATGTAAGAGCAAAATCTACTTTACTTCCGGTGTAGAAAGAACAATAAATTTCATTATCGGTATGCGCATACATCAAACCTGAAATTTGAGGAATAAGCCTCGCTAAATTTGTCGGACAACAAGCAGTTCCAAACCAATATGAACGATCGACTGTACCATCGGAGGCAAGAGGATTAACATAGAAAAACTTGTTTCCCTCAAGATTTACTCCCGCTAAAACATTGTTCAAGAGTGATACTTCGGCAACATCCATGTATTTCGCATCCTTTTCGAGAAGGAACATACGATGGTTAAAGAATACATTGCCTACAGCGGCACACGTTTCATTATATGCTTCCTTATTTGGCAAGTCATATTCAGGGCCAAAGCCTTCAATGCCATGTATAGCTCCCAGCCCACCTGTGATATGCATCCGTGTGTCCACAATATTGCCCCATATCTTATCCAAAGCAGGCGAAAGAGTAGTATCCCCCGTCAATGTACCTACATCAGACATACCCGAATAAAGATAAACCGCACGAACGGCATGTCCTACTGCTTTATCCTGCTTACGTACAGGCGCATGCTGCTGTGCATATTCGGGCGACATGGTTCCTTTACCATCGGGCACATAGGTTACACCTCGTATATCGATAAACTTTTTCGCCATATTGAGATATAGCGGATCTCCTGTCACACGATAAAGCTTCACCAATGCGATTTCTATTTCTTCATGTCCGGTAGCTTGATTTACAGGCTTACCACCATTGTAATTCGGATCCCCTTCAAAGAACACTTTATTTATATGCTTAGCACTCTTAGTCGCAATATCCAGCAGATTTCTTTTACCTGTAGCCTGATAGTATGCAGCCGCAGCCTCGTAAAGATGCCCCATGTTATACAATTCATGGCTGTGTACTACCCACGAATAAGGCTTATCGCCCATTCCTGCCCCACCCCACAATGGCGCAGTCTTATAAGCCCCTGTAATATGAGGAGGGTACAAATAGCCGTCAGGTTGTTGAGCCTGAGCTATAATATCTGCGATATCGTCTATCTGCTTTTCTAATTTTGGATCACGCTCCATCTTTAACAGATAGGCCGCACCTTCGATAACCTTAAACAAGTCGGAAGTGCTGAATCTGCTATCAGATGGTAAAGGCCCTTCGATCCCTTTCAGATAATTCGCTGTGCGTCGAAGATCTTCTACGGCAATTTCTGTCCGTTCGAATGCCACAGGAACCAATACTTCTTTTTGGATCCTCATTCTATTGTTCCAGAAATTATCGGTAAGAGTCACTTGCTCAAACGATACAGGAGTTAAGATATTCTGAGAATAAATATTCACAGAAGCCATAATAAAAATGAATATATAAATACCTTTTTTCATTTGGGGATATATCTCTTCTTATTCAGAACGATCTAGCTTTTCAACAATGATGACAGACATAATCTAATCGCAGATAGCTGCTTACTACATTTTTATAAAATTACAAAGGGCGTTCCGTTTCGTACTTTTCTGTCAATTCTTTTTTGGATAACAGATAGTCGATATCATCAAGTCCCTTCAATAGACATTCTTTCTTGTAAGGGTTGATTTCAAAACTTTCTGTTTTCCCCGTTACATTGTTTGTTATGGTTTGTTTTTCCAGATTGATTGTCAATGTGGCTTTTGGATCAGCATTTACACAAGCAAATATTTCGGAAAGAAACTCAGGTGTAACCACAACAGGAAGTACTCCGTTGTTTAGTGAATTGTTTCTAAAAATATCAGCAAAGAAGCTTGAAACAACAGCTTTGAATCCATATCCGGCAACAGCCCACGCTGCATGCTCGCGACTGGAACCGCTACCGAAATTCTTTCCGGCAACAAGTATCTCTCCGCTATATGTAGGGTTGTTGAGCACAAAATCGACTTTGGGACTTCCGTCTTTATTGTAACGCCAATCGGCAAAAAGATTATCACCAAAACCTTCTTTATCTGTCGCCTTCAAAAAGCGAGCCGGTATAATTTGGTCTGTATCCACATTCTCAATAGGAAGTGGAACGTATGTTGATGTAAGTGTTTGAAATTTTTCCATAATATAAATCAATGTGCCAATAAGATAATGTGCCGATATGTCAATTATCTCGATTTGGCGGTGTTTATTATTTTGTTAATTATCTTTTGTAAGATTTTTATATCTTCTAATAATTTGGTTTCAATAGGATACTGAATATTTACATATTGGCATATTAGAAAATTAGTCTTATTAAAGATTTCTAGGATCTGTAATCTTTCCTGTCACAGCAGCGGCAGCAGCCACAAGCGGACCGGCAAGAATAGTACGAGCTCCAGGACCCTGACGCCCTTCAAAGTTACGATTTGACGTAGACACTGCATATTTGCCGGCAGGAACCTTATCATCGTTCATCGCAAGACATGCCGAACAACCCGGTTGGCGAAGTTCAAAGCCAGCCTCCTTAAGAATATCATACAGTCCTTCATCCTTGATCTGTTGCTCTACTTTCCAGCTTCCCGGAACTAACCAAGCGATTACATTATCAGCCTTTTTCTTTCCTTTTACAAAGTTTGCAAACACACGGAAATCTTCGATACGTCCATTGGTACAACTACCTAGAAATACATAATCTATTGATTTTCCTTCTACCTTTTCTCCGGGTTTGAAGCCCATATAGTCCATAGACTTCTGGAAAGAGATACGTCCCGCCTCATCTATTTCGTCCAATGTAGGGATCGATTCATCAATACCCATACCCATACCCGGATTAGTTCCGTAAGTAATCATCGGCTTGATATCTGCGGCATCGAATGTCAACTCTTTATCAAATTTAGCACCTTCGTCAGTCTTTAATGTTTTCCAATATGCTAATGCCTTATACCACTCTTCTCCTTTAGGTGCAAATTCACGACCTTTCACATAAGAGAAAGTTGTCTCATCGGGAGCAACCAAGCCTCCACGAGCACCCATCTCGATACTTAGATTACATAGTGTCATGCGCTCTTCCATAGACATGTTGCGAATAGCCTCACCCGCATATTCTACGAAGTAGCCGGTAGCACCGCCGGTAGTCAACTTAGAGATCATATATAGAGCTAAATCTTTAGCTGAAACACCTTCACCCAATTTTCCGTTGAATGTGATGCGCATTGTCTTCGGACGTGTCTGAAGAATACACTGCGTAGCCAAAACCATTTCCACCTCACTGGTACCAATGCCAAAAGCAATAGCACCAAAAGCACCATGTGTAGAAGTATGGCTATCCCCACAAACAATAGTCATTCCGGGTTGAGTAAATCCGTTTTCCGGCCCTATAATGTGTACTACCCCATTTTTTTGATGTCCCAAAGGATAAAACAACTGAATTCCAAAATCTTGTGCATTTTTAGACAATGTATCCAACTGATTTCTCGAAATCGGATCTTTTACAGGCTGATCCTGATTGATAGTCGGCGTATTATGGTCGGCCGTTATCGTTGTTTTTTCGGGACGGTAGACTTTCAGCCCCCTCGCCCTAAGTCCATTAAATGCCTGAGGACTTGTAACCTCATGACAAAAATGGCGATCTATATACAATTGTGTGGGGCCATTTTCAACGGATGAAACCACATGTGCATCCCAGATTTTGTCGAATAGAGTTTTCATTTTTCAAGTTTATTTTTGTTGATTCAACTTTTGAATAATTTTTCGTCCCAAGTTTTGTCCCGGAACTTCAATAAATTTATGAGTAAAGACCGAGCATATATAGCCCGATGTGAATATACACAAATATGCTAATATAAAGTAAAATGTTGCAGATCTATCTAAAAAGCCATAATTTATAGCAATATAACAATAGATAAAAATTATTAGAACTAAATAAGACAATGTCCTTGGTCGACGGAAGTATTCGTTAGAAGTAAATTTACGACATAATGGAACGCCCCCCTTCTGAAAAGGAATATGAACCAGAATAACCATCAATATAGCTATTCCGCGAAGGCTGTCAATATATTCATATTTTTTAGTTTCCATTTACTGCTTTAGTATGAGAAATAGGATCCAAAGACAATTTTTTAATTAGTCTCTTACCTAAATTTTGCCCCGGCACTTCAATTATCCTATATGTTATACTGGATATGGCAAAAGCCACCCCCGCAACAACAATATACATCAATAGAAAATTAAGAAGCGATGTTGTAAAATCAGTAACCTCTATAATTCGGTAAAAACCAAATCTATTAAAAAGATACACAACGGCAAAATGCAAAAGATACATGCTGAAACTTACTTTTCCGACCTCTGCCAGAAAGCGATTAGAAAACAGCTTGAAGCTATATTTAGCCTGAATAATGAGTAATAATACAAACACAAGACTAAACATAATATGCTTCGGAACTGAGATATAACAAAATACGATCATCATTCCGATGAGGTACACCCATGTAAAAGGTTTTATTTCATGTTGTTCTCTATTCAAAAAGAAATAAGCTAATATCCCTAATGGGAATACCGGCAGTTGAACAAAAAAATTATACTCATGGAAATATGGATATATTGTATTCGCCTTGATGAAAGGATCAATAATCAACGCTAATGTCAAAGTAGACAGGAACAATAGTAGAGCAGCATTTACTGTTTTTACTTTACTGCATATAAACGGTAACATAAAGTAAAACAGGAACTCCACCGATACCGACCACCCTCCAGGCACATAATTATTGGTATGCTCAGGAATAAGCGCATTGGTAAAGAAAATGTTACTCAACACAGACCGAATTGGTATTGCCGAAAAATCGGGATTTACAAAATTGAATTGCAAGTACTTATCCAATGTAAAATAAATAATAGCTATATAATACATAGGTGCTATCCTAAAAAAACGACGAATAAAGAAATTCCGGTTTTTGTGTGGCTCATCCAGCCTATTGTAATGCGACATAGTCAATGTATATGCACTTACAATAAGGAAAAGTTGTACACCATATGCTCCATTCCCAATTATCGACAACAACAAACTATCTTTTGGAAAATAGTCGATCATGTTATCCAAAACTATACCAACATGAACAAGCACAACCAAAAGAATCGCTATTCCTCTCAAGCTGTCTATATATTGGTATTTTTGGGGCTCCATCTATTTTTACGTTGTCTGTGTCTTTTTTATTTTACAAATTTGTTTACTGCATTTATAAACGCCTCCGCCGAAGCAGTTACAATATCAGTATTTGCCGAAAAGCCGTAGTAATTTACTCCTTCGTGCTCTACCTGCATATGTACTTTTCCGATATCATCGCTACCTCTGTTTATCGCCTGAATCAGAAATTCTTCAATAACCATCTGACGTCGTATGATTTGCTTGATCGCTTTTATGGCAGCATCTACTGGCCCATTACCGGAAGCCGAGGCCTCAAATTTTTCGCCGGCAATATCAAGTCCTACATTCGCCACATTGCGTATTCCTAGTCCTGAGATCACCTGTAGATAATCCAACTTGATACGATGCATTTTATCTGTTTCTCTACCGGCTAAGATCAGAATATCCTCATCGGTAATATCTTTCTTCCTATCTGCCAAATCAAGAAAACGTTGATAATATTCTGCTAATGTATCATCATCGACTTCTATACCAAGCAAATTTAGTCTATTTTTCAATGCGGCACGTCCGCTTCTGGCAGTTAAAACGATGGCGTTATCATCAATACCGACGTCTTTAGGGTCGATAATTTCATAAGTAGAAAGATGTTTCAGAACTCCATCCTGATGAATACCCGATGAGTGAGCAAAGGCATTACGCCCTACCACAGCCTTGTTTGGCTGAACAGGCATATTCATCAGATTAGAAACCAAGCGACTGGTTGGATATATTTTTTGAGTATTGATATTTGTCTCAATTTTCAATTCTTTATGACTATGAATAGCCATAACAACCTCTTCCAAAGATGTGTTACCTGCACGCTCACCAATACCGTTTATTGTCACTTCCACCTGACGAGCTCCATTTAAGACACCCATTATAGAGTTTGCCGTAGCCATACCCAAGTCTTGATGACAGTGTGTAGAAAGAATAGCATTCTTCATATCCACATGATCAATCAGATATTTTATCTTAGCGCCATACTCCGTGGGCAAACAGTACCCTGTAGTATCGGGAATGTTTACAACAGTAGCTCCGGCATTAATTACGGCTTGTACCACACGTGCAAGATAAGCATTGTCGGTACGCCCTGCATCTTCGGCATAAAATTCAACGTCTTCCACAAAACGCTTCGCATATTTGACAGCAGCAGCAGCCCTTTCTATAATTTCGTCTTGTGTTGAATTAAATTTATGTTTAATATGATATTCCGAAGTTCCAATACCTGTATGTATACGTTTTTTCTTGGCATACTTTAAGGCTTCGGCAGCTACTTCTATATCTTTTTCCACAGCACGTGTAAGAGCACAGATTGTAGGCCAAGTAACAGCCTTGGATATTTCAACCACCGAGTTGAAATCTACAGGACTGGAAACAGGAAAACCAGCTTCGATTACATCAACACCGAGCATTTCGAGGGCTTTGGCTACTTCAATTTTCTCGATTGTGTTCAACTGGCAACCCGGAACTTGCTCTCCGTCTCTCAATGTGGTGTCAAAAATAAATAACTTGTCCATAACTGTTTTTAATTAAATCCTGATTATTCTACATAAAAAAAGCCTTTCTCATCTACTTTACAGTGAGAAAGGCTCTAGTTTTTTCTTTATCGTTTATACTACATAGCAATGCTCACTCTAAATTTCTCCAGAGCAGAATGAGTGAACTAATAATAACACTATGTAAATTCATATTCAATATTTACTTTATTGGCTGACAAAGTTATTTTATTTTTTCAGAAAAACAAATAAAAAGTTTTATTTTTTGATTTTGTTATGACATTTACACATTATAGGTAATTAAATCGATAAAACGTATCTTTGCACATATTTTACTAAATAAAATCATGATCACCACTTTTAACGAATATCTAAGCAAACATAATTATTCAGAATTTGATCTCAAAGCCGTACTTTTCGATATGGACGGAGTTCTGTACGACTCGATGAAATGGCATGCCAAATCGTGGAAAGAAACAATGGACGAATTTGATATACCAAGTACGCCCGAAGAATTCTACTTATATGAAGGGATGGTGGGTAGCCATACTATAAATCACCTGATGAAACGGGAAAAAGGAAGAGAAGCTAACGACAAAGAAGTAAATGCAATATATAAGCGTAAGACCGAGCTGTTTTCGGAATACAATGACGGAAGCCTGATTCCATGCGCTTACGACTTCGTTAAAAAAGTACATGACGAGGGTTTGACCTGTGCCGTGGTAACAGGATCGGGGCAACCAACTCTGATAGATAAATTGGAACATAATTTTCCGGGATTATTTAAGAAAGAACGAATGGTAACAGCCTTTGATGTGAAACATGGCAAGCCACACCCTGAACCTTACCTGATGGGACTGGAGAAAGCCGGACATCTGAAGCCAAACGAAGCGATTGTTGTAGAAAATGCACCTAGAGGAGTAGAAGCGGCGGTTGCCGCAGGCATCTTTACGATTGCTATAAACACAGGTCCGATGCCTGACAAAATATTAGCCGATGCAGGTGCAAACATCGTACTGCCATCGATGAAAGCCTTATATGAAAAATGGGATGAGTTATACAAATTAATAAAATCATAAAAGAAATAAGGGGACAAAAGAGCTGATAATACAACAAAATGACATTATTTACGTTTTTTAATTAGCGGTTCATTTTTTTTCTATCTTTGTGAGTCGATATGTATTGTATACAGTAGGAAAGGAAATGGGTAAATTATATGTTATACCTACCCCAGTAGGTAATTTAGAAGATATGACTTTCAGGGCAGTCAGACTATTAAAAGAAGTGTCTCTTATACTGGCTGAGGATACCCGAACAACAGGTATTCTGCTGAAACATTTCGAGATACAAAACAAAATGCAATCGTATCACAAGTTTAATGAACACAAGGCTGTGGCTCATATCGTAGAACGTATAAATACAGGTGAAGATATGGCACTGGTATCAGACGCCGGCACTCCGGGAATTTCTGATCCGGGATTTCTGATTGTCAGAGAATGTGTTGCTGCGGGTATTGATATAGAGTGTTTGCCGGGAGCAACGGCTTTTGTTCCGGCTCTTGTAGCATCGGGCATTCCTTGCGACAGATTCTGTTTCGAGGGCTTTTTACCTCAGAAAAAAGGGAGAATGACCCGCTTGAAGGTATTGGCTGAGGAAACAAGAACTATTGTATTATACGAATCTCCGCATAGGATATTAAAAACGTTAACACAATTAGCAGAATATATGGGGGAAGAACGATATGTGGCAACGTGTCGCGAAATCTCCAAAAGATATGAAGAAGTCTTAAGAGGCAGCCTCAAAGACTTAATATTACACTATACAATGAACGAACCCAGAGGAGAATTTGTTATAGTGCTTGCAGGTAAAGAAGAATAAATTTTTAAACTATAATAGAAAAAGAAATCTAACAACTTAAATATTAGTTTATGAAAAAATTAGTAGTTGGATGTCTATGCTTATTAGCATTAGCATCATGTAACGTAAAAAATTCGGATGAATATAAAGCTTTACAGGCTCAACGCGACTCTCTTCTTCAAGTTACGAGCAAAAGTAATAGCGAATTGGAGGAAATGAATACTTTGATTAACGATGTAGAAGAAAATTTCAGACAAATAAGAGAAGCTGAAAAATTCCTATCTATCGAATCTAAGTCTAAAGGTGAAATGTCGAATGATACAAAAACACGTATCAAAGACAATTTTGAAATGATCAATGAAATATTGAAAAAGAACAAAACTGATATTGACAAATTAAATAAAAGGCTAAAAAGCAATTCGGGACAAATGTCAGGCTTGAAAGCAACTATCGAACGTTTGAATTCTGAGTTAGTAGAAAGAGCTAACACTATTTCGGAACTTCAAAAATCATTATCAGCGCGTGACGAGCAAATAGCTTTATTGCAAACAGATGTACAATCATTAACTTCAAATGTAGAAACGCTGTCATCTCAGACTGCGGAACAAGCATCTAAGATTAAAGAACAAGACAAGGAGTTGAATACTGCTTATTATATGTTCGGCACAAGCAAAGAACTTAAAGAAGCTAAAATTGTTTCGGGCGGATTCCTTGCGTCTCCTAAGATTTTGAAAGAAAGCATTGAGAAGAGTAAGTTCATAAGAATAGACATTCGTGATACTCACAGTATTCCTGTTTACGACAAGAAAGCAAAACTCTTGTCAGATCACACTAAAGACAGTTATACTTTAGACAAAGATGCAAAAGGAACTATAGTTATCAAAATTACAGACTATAAGAGATTCTGGAGTTTAACTAAATTCTTAATCATCGAAGTAGGTTGATAATAAGAACGATATAATATCAAGAAGCGCTATCTGTAAAAGATAGCGCTTTTTTTGTAGCTAAATTCAAAAGCCAACACACTTTTTTCTATTATATTATTACTCTGAAGTGAAATACTCTCTAAATTTTGATAGAAAATAAATATTACTGTTATTTTTGTAACTTTGCATTATAAATGCATATCCTTTTGTTATGTCAAAATAACGAGGCTTCTCGTATCACTATCGATATGGGATACTTTGCTTCGTTTATCATAACAAAACAGCAACTTATTTTATCAATCACTTATACTTAGCGACAATGCCAGTAAATATCCCAAATAATCTTCCGGCTATAGAGATTCTAAAAAAAGAGAATATATTTGTTATGAGTCAATTAAGGGCTGACGAACAAGACATCCGTCCCTTGAGAGTACTCATACTAAATCTCATGCCGATAAAGATTATGACCGAAACGGATCTGATCAGACTATTGTCGAACAATCCGTTACAAGTAGAAGTTGACTTCTTGATGCTCGAAACACATGTATCAAAAAATACATCGGAAGAACATTTGCAGATGTTTTATAAAAGTTTTAGCGACGTAAAAGATGACTTCTATGACGGGATGATTATTACCGGAGCCCCGGTAGAACTCTACGAATTTAAAGAAGTGACATACTGGTCCGAGATATCTGCAATATTCGACTGGGCACGTACGCATGTTACATCTACACTCTATATTTGCTGGGCGGCTCAGGCGGCCATGTATCACTTTTATGGCATAAATAAATATATTCTTCCTGAAAAAATGTTCGGGGTATTCAAGCATGTAGTACATGACAAGAAGTTTCCACTATTCAGAGGCTTTGATGACGAATTCTACATTCCACACAGTCGCCATACTACGGTAAGAAGAGATGAAATACTAAATAGTGGCGGACTTAAAATATTGTCCGAGTCTGATGATTCGGGAGTAGGCATTGTGATGTCGCGCGGAGGGCGTGAGTTCTATCTAACAGGTCATTCAGAATATGCTCCTTACACGTTGAATAACGAATACGTAAGAGATGCAGAGAAAGGATTACCAATAAAAATTCCAAGCAATTATTACAAAAACGACAATCCGGCAAATCCCCCCGTAGTACGTTGGTCGGGACATGGAAATTTATTATTTAATAATTGGCTTAACTACTTCGTTTATCAAGAAACTCCATACGATAAAACTCAAATCAAAAATATGGGAGATCTTGATTTGATGAATGAAAAATAAAAAGGCATATCCTCTTTGTAAATTTATCTATATATAAGAAAGTTTCAACAACAAAAGGTAACACTCAAAAACAATAAAAAACGTGTTACTTTTGTTACTTTTTATTCAGAAACATAAAAGAAGACAATCACTTGCTTAAAGTACGAAAAATAGAATTACTCGCGCCTGCCAAGAACCTTGAATGTGGTATCGAGGCAATCAATCATGGTGCAGATGCAGTATATATAGGTGCTCCAAAGTTCAGTGCACGGGCTGCTGCCGGCAATACACTCGATGACATTAAGGCTCTGGCTGAATATGCACATTTGTATAATGCAAAGGTATATGTAGCTCTCAATACAATACTTAACGATAACGAACTGAAGGAAACAGAAGCACTGATATGGCAGCTATACAATAATGCCCGGGTAGATGCTCTTATTATTCAAGATATGGGCATTACGATGCTCAACCTCCCTCCTATTGCCCTACATGCAAGTACACAGATGGATAACCGAGGGGCTGACAAAGTAAAGTTTCTCGAAAAAGCAGGTTTTCAACAAATAGTACTACCCCGTGAGTTGACAATAGACGAAATACACGACATAGCAGTACAAGTGAACACACCTCTCGAAGTTTTTGTACATGGAGCATTGTGTGTATGCTATAGCGGGCAGTGTTACCTCAGTCAAGCTTTATCGGGACGAAGTGCGAATAAAGGAGCATGTACCCAATATTGTCGCCTACCTTATACTTTGAGTGATGCCAAAGGAGAAGAAATCATGGCAAAAAAGCATTTTCTATCGATGAAAGATCTCAATTTATCGGAGAACTTGGAAGAGCTGCTTGAAGCCGGAGTGAGTTCTTTAAAAATAGAGGGGCGACTCAAAGATATTTCGTATGTAAAGAATGTTGTTTCTTATTATCGTACCAAACTCGATCATATTATAGAAAGACATCCGGAATATATAAGATCATCGTCGGGAAAATCAAGTTATACATTTGAGCCAAATCTTGAGAAGAGTTTTAACAGAGGCTTTACAAAGTATTTCTTGCACGAACGCACAAATAATATGTGGTCGCTGGACTCTCCAAAGTCTGTAGGAGAACCGATTGGCAAAATCACTGAGGTTACAACAAGATATATCAAGATAAATAGTAGCAAAAAGTTGCATAACGGAGACGGACTTTGTTTTTTCAACAACAAGAAAGAACTCGAAGGTATTAATGTAAACCGTGTAGAAGGAGATACCATATATCCGGCAACTATCCCTGAACTAAAAAAGGGAACTTATGTGTATAGAAACTATGACCATGAGTTTGAAAAATTATTATCAAAAAAGTCTGCCGAACGAAAAATAGAGACATGGATAATAATAAAAAAAATAGCATTTGGCTTTTCTCTTCAGATTAGGGATGAGAATGATAATCACGCAACCATCAACTTTGAATTAGAAAAACAACCTGCTCAAAAAAATCAAACTGAAAATATACGGAACAATCTGAGTAAAACAGGTAATACAATATTTAAGGTGAACTATGTAATCTTTGACTTCGAAAACAGCTGGTTTATTCCGGCCTCTGTTCTATCGGAATGGAGAAGGCAACTCATAGACAAGCTATTATCTGTTCGAAGAATCAGATATCGTCAAGATATTATCCCTCATAAACAGACCTCTCATGCCTTTCCTGTTTCCAATATTACATATCTCGGAAATGTGATGAATGAGAAGAGTAAGCAGTTTTACGTTCAGCATCAGTCTGCGGTAACACAGCCTGCTTTTGAGAAGCAAGCACAGAATGATGTTCCTTTGATGTTTACCCGTCATTGCATTAAACAGTCATTAGGTTGGTGTCCTAAAGAAGGCAATGAAAAACATCCGTATAAAGAACCTTTTTATCTGGTATACAACAATACAAGACTGAGACTTTTTTTTGATTGTAAAAATTGCGAAATGAAGGTATTCAATGACTCCATTAATTAATATTTTATCTATCTTTAGCCCCCATAAACGTGGAACTCTATGTTAAGAAAAATATTCAGGTATACATGGCCTCCGGCAATAGTTGCCATTATTATATTTTATTTATGTTGCCTTATCGCTCCAAAAGATGTTCCCGAGATCGATTTTTGTCTTTTTATCCCCACAGATAAGATTGTTCATTTTTTGATGTATTTTGGGCTGGCCGGAGTAGCTTCGTTTAATTATATCTACGATAAGCGAGGTAAAATTATTATACTAAAGCTTATCCTTTTTGCACTATTGGTTCCTATTATATATGGAGGCCTGATTGAGATACTTCAAAGTAAATATTTTCCCGGAAGAAGCGGAGACTGGTACGATTTTTTGGCTGATGCCTTAGGAGCAATAGCATCCCTTCCATTCTCGTTTTGGTTTAGACGATTTTTATTAAATAAAGAATTAAGAGAACAAGAAATATGAAAAAGCTTTCAATTATTTTATTTTTATTATTTACATCCGTAAATATATTCTCACAAGAAAACATTGACTATCAATATAAAGTAAAAGTTGGTGATATAGCTCCTGACTTTGAGATGAGCTTACCATCGGGAAAGACAATCAAACTGTCATCTCTCAGAGGAAAGGTTGTAATGCTACAATTTACAGCCAGCTGGTGTGGTGTATGCCGAAAAGAAATGCCACATATAGAAAAAGATATCTGGCAAAAACATAAAAACAACCCCAATTTTGCTCTATTTGGAATTGATAGAGAAGAACCCGCAGAAACAGTTCTAAAATTTGCGAAGGCAACAGGTGTCACCTACCCTATCGGGCTTGATCCTAAAGCGGATATATTTGCAACCTATGCAGAAAGAGAAGCGGGCATCACCAGAAATGTTATTATAGACAAGGATGGTAAAATTGTGATGTTGACTAGGCTTTTCAAAATGGAGGAGTTCAACGAAATGGTATCGTTAATAGATTCGTTGTTAGCAAAATAAATACGGATATACAGTATAAAACCGTATAACTTTTATTTAGGACTATAACCAATGAATATAGTAATTATTAAATACAACGCAGGAAATATATTCTCGGTAGAACATGCTTTCAAGCGACTTAGCATCGAAGCTGTTGTTACACGAGATAAAGAACTGATACAGAAAGCTGATAAAGTAATTTTCCCCGGTGTAGGTGAAGCCAGTTCTACGATGCAACATTTACAACAAACAGGGCTAGATAAACTTATTCCGGACTTAAAGCAGCCTGTGTTAGGAATCTGCTTGGGAATGCAACTTATGTGTTCTCACTCGGAAGAGGGAAATGTAGACTGCCTCAATATATTCGACACGGAGGTCAAACGATTTGTACCGCAAAAACATGAGGATAAAGTACCTCACATGGGATGGAATACAATTTCCAATGTGAAGAGTGACTTATTTGATATCTCTTTAGAAAACCAATTTGTGTATTTTGTTCACAGTTATTATGTGGCTATTAGCGAACATACAGCTGCTGTAACCGATTATATACATCCCTTCAGTGCGGCGATGCATAAGGAAAACTTTTATGCAACGCAGTTTCATCCCGAAAAAAGTGGTAGCGTAGGTGAAAGTATATTAAAGAACTTTCTGAAAATAAAATAGATTTTCCCCCTCATGAAAAGGAATTATATATTTGAGGTTAACTTTGCAATTTATTAAGTATAGTAGTTTCTCTTTATATACTCTGATATCTTATTGATATCCACCGATGTTTGTCCCATTATATACATACACACGAGTTCACATTCTTCCATTTCGGTCAATTCATACTCCTTATGAGGGCTAGCTGCACGCCGCCTGATTATTTCTATGATTATTTTCTTTCTCAACTTCTGCATGACTATTTCGTCTTGCTTTGCCTTTTGATTTATCGTTCCATTCAGCGTGCTCATAATAGTTGTATTAGTTCATTCAGGTTCGGATTTGGCTAAGATAATGTAAAAGTTAATTACTTAAAAGAGATCGGAAGATGCTTTCTAACATAAAAGGAATACAGAAATGTAATATGATATGATTCGTGCATAATTTGTATGAAAAAAGACATTATAAATTTTGAAAAAATAAAAATTGCCTCTATATTTGCAGTCTCAATTGCGAAAGTAGCTCAGTTGGTAGAGCACGACCTTGCCAAGGTCGGGGTCGCGGGTTCGAATCCCGTCTTTCGCTCGAATGTGACAAAGGTCGCATTTTTTTGTTTTAAAGCAAGCGCACGTGGTGAAATTGGTAGACACGCTACTTTGAGGGGGTAGTTTCCGTAAGGATGTGCGAGTTCGAGTCTCGCCGTGCGCACTAGCATTCAAATTAACCCATTGATTAACAATAGTTTTTCAATGGGTTTTTTCATTAGGGGAAACGACTGGGGAAACGTTCGAGATTTGTCGATCATACCCATTGTGACTCATTGCCTGAAAATCTAACAAAGCTACTTCTTGTTCTAACGCTCTATTTTTACTCAAAGCATCTTGTAATTGTTTTCGTAATGAAGCTATTATTTTATCTTTTTCGTCCATTAGAATAATCTTAATTCATTTTCTGCATAATCACCTTGATATACTGTTCCGCCATTAGTATAACAGCTATATTTTCCATCCTCTGTATATCGTTTTACTCTCATTTGTTTTCCTGTTGCTAGAAGAATGACTAAATCATCTTCTTTAAACTTATTTTCATCCTCTGGTATTGATCCAAAATATTCTATTTTTTGAGAAGATTGAATTTGAGAATTATCATTTGAACCTAGATATTTGTTTTTAATTTCACGAATATCATTTGTCATACCCCAAATTTTGAAAAATAAAATAAGTTGTAATATTCCAAATACTAAAATAATAATAGCTAATAGTGGATCCATAATTCTATAATTAGATTTTACAATTGATCTCTTCTCAATTTACCGGCAACTTTATATAGATGTTTGATATCATTTATATAGATGTCTTTGTCGGGGTATTTACGCCTTCCATCAGGGTTTATTTCAGTATTATATGATGTCATGGTTATGTATTCATTTCCTTTAGAACTCTCATATATATTCTTGATATATCGATCTTCGTTTGTGATAACGACGTAGCATTGCCCGTAGTCAAAATCATTACGCCCTGCTATTGGACGTACAAAAACCACATCACCCGATTTAAAACGATCGTACATACTATCACCATAAACCATTATGCCGTAACAACCATCAAATTTTGGAATATTAACCCATTCTACAACTTCGTTTTCATTGCCCTCTAACCCCACACCATGACCAGCAGAAACACGTATATCGAGGATTGGTTGTTTGTTTATATTTGAAACAATTACTGGAGCAACAATATTGCCGCTTCTCAGCATCTCTCCGTCGCCTTTTAGTAGCCAATTTATATCGAAAATACCATCAAAAGTTTCATTAAACCTATTCAGAAATTTATCGGTCAGATAACTCTTGTTCCCTTTTAAGGCGTATCCTATATTAACATTATTAGCTGACATTTTATCTGCTAAATCCAATTGGGTATTTATGATACCTTCTCCCCGCAAATAATTAAATGCCTTTAAAAATCGTTCCCTCTTTTCCTTCATGCTAATTTATTTAGTATACATTTGTATCGTAATCAATTAAATTTTTTTCATTAACTAAAGATTGCTTCTATGTCAATTATTATATCATTCATATCTATTCTGATATCCATAGTCAATATTTGCTATATAGTCATATCTGACAGGAGATATCAGAAAAGAAATTATAAATCAAGGACCTGAATTCTCTCTTGATTATTACCTGATTCATCATCCCATATAAACTTTATTTCCGGAACATGTATATGTCCAACTATTAACATAATAGGTATCTCAAAGCTATCCATGTGATTTAATAATGGATATGGTAATACTCGATCTGGAATTCTTACCGAAATACCAGATTTTTCATAATCAAAAATAATCGATTCTATTCGGATATTTCTAGCAGTAGACACCCCTGTATTTGTTACTAAAATACTATATGAGCGCATACGTCTACCTTTGTTATCAAAGTATTCTTCAGTCTTAATTTCAGCACGAACACATGCTCTTTTCCTTTGCTCAATATCTTCTGTCTTAATTTTTATATCGAGTTCATTTATTTGCTTTTGTTGCTTTTTTATTCTCCACCCTGAAAATAAAAAAGAAGCAATTGCAATGAATAAGCTACCCGATGCAATTAAGTCTGATAGTCGAATCTCCATTTTCTTAATTAAAGTTAAATACTAAACATTTAAGTATCTCAATCGCTAAATACTAATTATTTTAGTATATTTGCACTTGTATTTCTAAAATACAGTATCAAATTTAAGTAAAAGGAAAATACTAACAAATAAAATTCAGATCTAAATGAATAAGTTAACGTCAGAAGGTCAAGAAGCAAAGTCATTCAGAGAATATTATGATTCCTTGCCTAATCAATTTGAGACACCTCCTCCCAAAAAAGTTTTTCGAAATCGAATGGCTGAGATAACAGGATGTTCTCTTTCTACAGTTAATGGTTGGATAGCCGGTGCATACCAGCCAAATGCTTCAGCTAAGATCCTTATTGAGAAAGAACTTGGTATTTCAGCCGAAGTATTATTCCCTGAAAAATCTATAGAGTCATGCGAGCAATAGAATTCTATATGACTCCTAAAGGAGAAGTCATGCTTAAAGAAGAAGGTAAGCCAGAACATCAGCTAAAAGAAACAGATTACGCGGTCATTTCTTCATTTCTTGCTGTACTCGAAGAGTTCTACCCCGAAGCGCACAAAAAGCTAATGGAAGAATATGCTCGCAGTGAAAAGCGACGGACTTATCGAGATTTCCTCGCTGTTCGTCGATTCGTTAAGTGTAACATGGGAAACTATGATAACACACTTGATTTGGACGAAAACTGGAATTTCAAATTTGAATTTGTAAGTTGTCCTCTTCGTGGAGAATGTACCGGACAAGGTGTGATATGCTCACCCAAATTCAATTCTAAGTTATCAGAACGTCAATTAGATGTAATGAAAATGTGCTACGATGGTAAATCCGATGAAGAAATAGCAGAAGAGCTATATATCACATTAGATACAGTAAAAAACCATCGAAAAAATAGCTTTCGTAAACTTTCAATACACTCTATGGCCGATTTTATAAGATACGCGAATAGGAATAATCTTTTCAATCCTTAACAATAATGGGTATAAAAGCGCAAACAGTCTATCAGATTGATGCTGAAGAAATGGAAAAATTCTTCAATCTTAAAATGGAAGGTAAAGCCGTGGATGCATTCTGCAATCGTTTTTCAAACACATTAGTTACTCCGGAAGATGTTGCTAAGATTCATAATGTAAGTATAGCTACTGTATATAACTATTGTAAAGATGGATTGATATTACCGGAACATAGAGAAAAAGATTATTGTGCTTATCGTTTTCGATTAAGTGAAATATTAAAATTAGACTTTTCAATTCTGAAAAAACAATTAAAGATTAGACAAAAATAATATTAATTAGGATACTTAGGCAAAGTGTTGTCAAAGGTTTACTAAAATATCGACTCGCTAAATCCACGATGAGTAAACAATCCTTGTAAAATTACAGATTATGAAAAAGATAAAGAATAAAGATAAACTCTATATAGCCTATTTCGCTCTTTCATGGGCTCCGCTGGCTATAAATGATGAAGCTCCGCTTTGGGCTATTGCCCTTGTAGTCTTAAATCTCTGGAATGCGGCAAGATTGATAAAACAAGTACCACTGAAAGTAGTAAACTGAAATGGAAATAATACTTCTGATATTGGCATTTGTGGCTTATATAATCTTCATTGCATTTATCGCTGTAGTTTTCGCTATATGTTGTATTCCAAAATATAAGACAAAAACTGAATATAATAATTCAAAATCTGATGAAAAGACCCACATACAACAATAAGAATTTTCTATTACCGGATAGCCCCAGAAGTATGGCTTCTTACCATGCAAAGGTTATGGAAGATAGCATCATGAAACTAACGATCCACGATTGTAAAGGAAGCATTCAACTTCACAACGACTTGAATGATCCTGAACAGGCGAAAGAAGCATACCTGAAATTAGAATCTCTTGCAACAGGTATAAAAAATCAACAGGAATACATTTCGAAATATTTCGATTTCAAATAATCAAAAAATAAACCAATGAAACTTATTATTAAAGCGTTAGGCCTTTTGAATTTCAAAGGGCAGAGAGATTACACTCTCAATCCGACAGAACATGTCACCAATGTACATGCAACAAATGGTGCCGGTAAGTCTACGATCTGTGATGCATGGTCTTGGTTATGGACCGGAAAAGATGCCAAAGGGCGTGCCGATTATGAGATCAAGACAAATGATATAAATAATGAACCTTTTCACCATCTGGAGCATACGGTTTCAGTTGATATGGATGTCGACTATTCAAACTACAAAGTGTCCCGGACATACAAGGAAAAGTGGGTCAAACCTACTGGAGAAGAAGAACGCAAGCTTGACACCCATACTACGACCTTTGTCTGGGATGGTATCCCTTTGACCTTGAAGAAAGACTTTGATATGCGAGCGAATCAACTATTCGGAAGTTCCGAACAGTTCCACCTGTTATCAAACCCTCGTTTCTTCCTGAATATGGAATGGCAGAAACGACGCAAGCTGCTAATGGAGTTGGCAGGAGTTACCGATGATGCAATTCTCAATAAATTATCGGCAACAAGTACTGATTTTGCAAAGCTTATTGAGGAGTTAGGAAAGAACAATCTTGATGATTTTCGAAAGAAACTAAATGCTGAAAAGAAAACTCTAAAATCGAAGATAGAAGAAATACCGGTTAAGATTCGTGAGGCTATCCTTGCTATTCCTGAAGAACCGGACTATGAAGCTATCGAGAAAGCTATCGAGATCAAAAACAAAGAGCTTTCAGATCTTGATTTACAACTCTCTGATTTATCTAAAGTATACGAGAGCCAAGCCGAAGAAATTAAAAAGCAGCAATCGGTTATACTTGAAAAGGAGCGTCGTATTGCAGAGATAAAAAGCAATACAGAGATAGAGGTTAACCAGTTCAACAAAGATCAAAGTAAAGAACTCGTAAAGCTTCAAAGTGATCTCACAGAGCTTGAAACATCTGCTCGTTCTCTAAATTCCGATCAAGCACTGATAATCACCAAGATTCATAATAAAGAATCGGAGATCGAGAGCCAAAAAGAGCTTTTACAAACGCTTCGTGCTGCTTATTCTGAATTAGATGCAATCGAAATGCACGAAGACGATAAGCATTGCCCTAGTTGTGGTTCTGAATTATCTGGAGAAAAGCTTGATAATGCAGTTGAGAAATTCAATGCAGATAAAGCGCAGAAGCTACAAGCGAATATAACTAAAGGTAAACGAGAAAAAGAGATTATTGAATCCTTAGTCGCTCAGTTGGAAGAGTTGAAAAAGCAGAAAGAAGCCATAACCTTTCAGATAGCTGATAAGAGATCGGAAGCAATTGGGTTGAAAGAAGCTATCGAAGCCGAAAGCAATAAAGAGAAACAACACTACGTTACTTCAGATCTACTTGAAAAGAATGCTGAATATCAACGTCTGGCCAGTGAAATAGACGAACTGAAAAAGCAAAAAGGTTCGATTCAACAACCCGATACAACAGAGCTTCGTCAGAAGAAAGCACTTGTCAGTCGAGATATAGACGAATTGAAAAAACAGCTCTATATCAAAACTACTGCAGAAACTCAAAAGAAACGTATTCAAGAGCTCGAATCAGAATTAAAAACACTCTCTCAAGAACTGGCTACACTTGAAGGCAAAGAGTTTATCGCGGACAAATTCAACCGAGCCAAGATTGAGGCTATTGAGAACGGTATCAACGGTCTATTCGCTACTATCAAATGGAAGATGTTTAAACCACTTATGACAGGTGGTGAAGAAGAATGTTGTGAGGCTCTTATCGATGGAACACCTTATCAAGCCGCGAATAATGCCGCACAGATCAATGCTGGTATAGAATGTATCAATACGCTGTCTAAGCACTTCAATATGTATCTGCCAATCTTCGTAGATAATGCCGAAAGCGTGGTTGAACTTATCCCCTCCGAATCTCAGATTATCCGTTTTGTTGTGGATGAGAGCTGCGAAAGGCTGACTGTAAAAGGGCGTGTTAGAGAATCATTATTTGCATAATGATATGGAAACAATTACAAAGTACAAGGCTGTTGATGGGGTTGAATTTTATACACACAAAGAATGCGAGGATTATGAGTTGCTAATAGAGGAGGTAGATAACATTATGTCTGTTCTACCCTCTCCAATCGAAACTTGCGATTTCTTTAATGGTAGCGGATATATCCAACACGATAAAGATACATTCGAAAGTGTTAGATTGAAATTCCTTCAATTATGTCAAAAACACATAGATCACAATTGGCTACAACAAACAATTGAAGGGAATTGCCATCCTTCATGGGTAGGGCGATTATTGGATGACTACAACATCAAGCCGCTTTATAAATCGTGGAATAGGTTATCACGAATTGACAAGCTGTATCGCGAGTGGGGGCAGCAATATTTTGTTGAACACCCCAACAAAGCTAAGCAAATTCAATTAAATCAATAAACAACAATTATCATGTCAACAGAAAACAAACAACAGGTAGCAGTACAACAAAAGAATATCACAGAAAAAGTACTTGCTAAGATCGAAACATTTAAACTAGCAGGCGAACTTCGCCTTCCATCTGATTATAGCCCCGAGAATGCTTTAAAAGCAGCTTATCTGGTACTCCTAGAAACAAAAACAAGAGAAGGTAAGCCCGTTATGGAAGCTTGCACACAAGAAAGCATCGCAAATTCACTTCTAAAAATGGTAGTCTGGGCCTTGTCTCCACTCAAGAAGCAGTGTGACTTTATAGCCTATGGAGATAAGCTGTCTTGCGATCCTGAATATACAGGAAACATTGCACTTGCTAAAAGATACGGAGGGCTGAAACACCATAAAGCAAATGCCATCTTCAAAGGCGATGATTTCAAATTCGAGGTTGGTGTTGATGGTAGACGAAGACTAATACATCATAAGCAAAGCCTTGAATCTATCGGCGGTGATGTGATGGGTGCTTATGTTACTTACGAGCTTGAAGATGGCACACAGGACATGGAGATTATGAATATAACTCAAATCCGTAATGCATGGATGCAAGGAGGTTCGAAAGGTGCTTCCAATGCTCACAAGAACTTCTCTGACCAGATGGCAATAAAGACTGTTTACAATCGTATGTGTAAGCTTCTTATTCGTGCCTCCAATGATGCTCCTTTGATGGGTGAAAACGGTTCTGATGATAACGACCAAAAGCCGGACATTATGACCGAATCAAGGCAAGAGATTATCGCCAAAGCCAATGCCGAAGAAATAAGCTTTGAGGATATTCCTGAAGCACCTCAATCCGACACGGGAAATCCCATATCGGGAGAACAAGCTTCTACAGAAGCATCTCAATCAACTAATTCTCAAACCGAAGCTCCTTATTGATTTAATGCCTTGGGCGGGCTTTGTAAAACCCATATATAAATATGAAAACATTTGGAATCATCACTGCAGTTGTATTGGCATCCGCTTTAATATTGGGCGGAATTATGTACGGAATACCAGTTTATAATGTTTGGCAACAAGAAATGTCTGGTAAAGCCGAAATGGCAAAAGCTGAACAGAATCGTAAAATTTTAGTAGAAGAAGCTAAAGCCAAACTTGAAGCGGAAAAGTTGAACGCTCAAGCAGAAGTTGAAAGAGCTAAAGGGATGGCAGAGGCTATGAAAGTCGAGAATGGAACATTGAATAGTACATATAATCAATACCTATTCATCAGAACTCTTGAAAAGCTTGCAGATAAAGGAAGTTTACCTCAAATAATCTATGTTCCTCAAGAGGGATTAACTCCAGTTATGGACATTAACAAGATAAAATGAAACTCCACGTCTTAGGTTCAAATAGAGAAAACTTATTTCAATCTATATTTTAAAGTAGTTCTAACGAGGTCGAAGCCGTTTAGAAAAAGAAATAAGAAATCCATTAATTATCAGGCGTGCCAGCTTCGACCCTATGCACTCCTTTTGATTGATGGATTTTCTCTTTAAATACAAAATCTCATGGAACAAGAAGTTTGGAAAGATATCAAAGGATTCGAGGGTTTATACCAAGTATCTAATCTTGGGAGATTAAAATCATTTAAGAAATACCCATTAGGTTATGTTCTCGCTAGTAAGAATCAATATGGTGATTATTTGAGATATGTCTTGAAAAAAGAAGACTGTAATAAAACCGTATTGGTGCATCGGTTAGTCTATGAAACATTTGTTGGAGAAATTCCTCCTAAACATGACATTGACCATATCGACAGCAATAGACAGAATAACAAGCTAAGTAATCTTCAATGTCTTGATAAGAAAAGTCACGTTGCTAAAACAATAGAACACAATCCTAATTGTCTTCGAGGAATGATAAATAGAAACAAGCACGAGCAAGATGGTATAATCCAATTCTCACTTGCAGGTAGATTTATTTCTATGTTCTCAAATGCTAAAGAAGCATCAATGCAAACAGGTGTTTGTGCCAGAAACATATTGCAAGTTGCCAAAGGAACTGAGTATAAGCCGGGCAAAGTAAGATCACAAGCAGGAGGTTTTAAATGGGAGGTTGCTCCATTAATTGGTATTGAATAATGAAATTAAAGGTATTAAACAGCAATAGCAAAGGGAACTGCTACCTATTCGAATCAAAGAGTGAAGTTCTTATTCTCGAAGCTGGAGTAAAGTTTTCTGAGGTTAAGGAGGCTCTAAATTTTGATATATCTAAAATACGAGGCGTGTGTATATCACATGAACATCTTTGACCATGCTGGGCATATAAAAGATTTTATCAAATCGGGAATACCTGTTTATACTTCACAAGGAACAATTGATGCAGTATCTCAAAAGCTGAATAGTGATTTTGGAATGAACCCTATACAAGCAGGTAGAAGATACCAGATTGGCAAGTTTGGAGTAATGCCATTCGATATACTGCACGATTGCAATCAGCCTTTCGGTTTCCTTATCCAACATGAAGAAATGGGATTATGCGCCTTTATCACCGATACTCACTACATCCCCAACACGTTCAAAGGACTCAATCAAATATTGATAGAAGCCAATTACGAAGAAAGGATATTGAATGAGAACTTAATTGACGGCAAGATTGACAATATGCGTTATCAGCGTGTTATCCGCTCTCACATGAGCCTTGAAACGTGTGTTGAAGCCTTGAAAAAGAATGATCTCAAAGGAGTGCAAAACATAGTCCTGATACACCTATCCCCTCAAAACTCCGATGCAAAGCTATTCAAAAGTAGAGTAGTAGAAGCGACAGGCAAGAATGCACACATCGCCCTCAAAGGGTTGGTGATAGATTTTAATAAAGAACCTTTTTAGTTATGACAAAGCAAGAAGCTATAATCGAAATGCAAAAAGGGATAAAGGTTATACATGCATATTTTTCTCCTTGGGAATGGATTACACTAAAAGATGGCGAGTTCCTGTTTGAAGATGGATACACAGTTAATCCCGATATGTTCTGGGAAGACCGACAAGACGAAGAATGGGAAATCGGATGGGATTATTATCCTGAATAAATAAAAAATTCTTACCGATATGAAATTCAATTTTCAAGATGATAAAGAAAAGATAAGGGCAGAAACCTATCTAAATAAGCTGAGAAGTACACCCACTATAAGAATGGTTGAAATAAAGGCCAAACGTAAGAAAAGGACTGACGATCAAAATGAGTGGTTATGGGGCTGTATTTATCCGATGCTCTTGTATGCTCTTATTAACGAAGGTTGGGAATATACAAACGTTGAGCAAGTACATGAGTTCTTTAAAACAAGATTTACAGCTGATGAAGTAATAAATAAGCACACTGGTGAAATCATTACGTTTCCAAGCTCAACAGCGTCAATGGATACGGTTACTTTCTCAAGCTATTGCGAACTACTTAGAACTTACGCATTGGAATATCTCGATTTAGAGATTCCCGATCCTGACAAAAATTGGAAAGAAAAAGAAGAGAACAAATAAAATCAAATCAAATGGAATTACAAAAGAAAACATTGCCAGTAGAAGAAGCCAACGGCTGGTATTTAATGCAAACAGAAAAACGGTATTGGACTGAAGAGTTTATTGATGAAGATACCGGTGATCGGTCTACAGAGGAACGAAGCGAAACCATTTGCGGAAAAGGTACTCAGATAAACGACATCATGAAATCGCTTCTTCTTGAAAACGGTATTAAAACCATTAAGGTATCAAATGTTCCTCTGCTTGGAGAACAAGATAAGAATCTCAATCTCTGGGAAACAGTTATCAAAGTTCTGACAGGAAAAGGAAACAAGAAAAGCTATATAGTGACAGCTGACAGTCCTGCGGCAGCCGAAGTATTCATTTCCGAATTTCTCGAAGTAAACATGGAAGCTGTCTTCAAGCTTATTAAAATCAATGAACAGGATTACAACAAGGTTATCAAGATCTATGATTCTGAGAAAGAGCAATTGGAACTGAATAAGAAACGTATCTGCTGGTACAAAGCTCAGATCTATTCTCTATTCGATGATGGAGAGGACGAAGGAGAAGGAAGCAGCGCAGGCTCTAGGAACGTTCTTGTACAAGCGACATCTTTCGATAAAGCAATGGCGGCTATCAAAGCTGTCATGACTCAAAACGAGTTCGACAGTATCTACAACACTTTCAAAAAAATCGAAGAACTCAATATCGTAGACGTTTTTATGCCCGATGAAAACTTAGTCTATTATTCGGACGAAGATCTTACTAAAATAACCGTAGAAGATTAATCCTATGATAACACTTCGTAAAAATCAGGTAGAACCAATAAGCAAGGCAACGGCGTTTTTCAAGGAGAAACGCCCGGCTCCTTCGCTCATAGTATTACCCACTGCTTGGGGTAAATCTATCCTTACCGCTTTCGTGGCAAATGAGATAGAAGATAAGCTTCTTGTGATACAACCCAGTAAAGAACTTTTGGAACAAAACTATAAGAAGTACGTTTCCCTATGTGGCGACTTCGGGGCACAAGCGGGTGTTTATTCCGCTTCTTTCGGTCGTAAGGATATCAATAAAATCACTTATGCAACAATCGGAAGTATAAAGAAAATCGGAAAGACTTTCAAGCAGCTTGGATTTAAGAAAATGCTGATCGATGAAGCACATCTTTACCCGCGTGAAGCCGATTCTATGCTCGGAACATTTCTTGAAGATAGCGAGATATCGCATGTACTGGGTATAACAGCAACGCCGATCAAGTTACAAGCAAATACAGGCCTCGATGGTGAACGGTTCTCTAAATTGGTAATGTTGACAAGTAGGTCCAAGAAAGGAAACTTCTTCAAAGATATTGTTCATGTGAGCCAAGTTCAGGAAATGATCGAATTAGGGTTCTGGAGTAAGCTTGTTTATAAAACATCCGGATTCGACAGTTCACAGCTCGTTTACAACTCTTCAAAATCTGAGTTTACAGAAGATAGTATGCAACGTGCCTTTGCGGCCAATGACATACATAATCAGATAAAACAAGAGCTTGATGTGAATAGTGCTCGAAAGCATATCCTGGCATTTGTCCCATCGATAGATGAAGCGATTCAATTTGCACAAGAGTACCCGAATTCGGCAGCCATTTATTCAGGTATGCACGCATCGGAACGTGAGCGAGTGATATCCGAATTCAGAAAAGGTAATATTCGTGTCATATTCAATGTGCGTGTTCTTTCAACAGGTTTTGACTATACCAAGATCGATTGTATTATTCTCGGTATCTCAACGGCTTCTATCGCTCTGTATTATCAGATATTAGGAAGAGGAACACGTATCGACGATGAGAAAGAGAATTGCTTAATATCTGACCTTGCAGGCAATGTAGATCGTTTCGGAAAAGTAGAAGATATAACATTCGAGAAAGAGCGAATCTGGAAGATGTACGGTACTGGAGGAAGGCTTTTATCTGGTATTCCTATACATGAGATCGGCACAGTAAAGAAAGGCGATGCGGAGAAGTCAATACAGCAAAATAACTCAATCGGCAAACCTCTTGATACTATGCCATTCGGAAAATATAAGGGCGAAAGTTTTAAAGATATTCCTAAAGAATACCGGGAATGGATGCTTAAATCATTTGATTGGCACGCTGCGAATATGAATTTGAAAGCGGCTATTGAGGGGAGTTTGTAATTTAAAAATGTGTAGTTATGGTTTACGGATATTTAAGAGTTAGCTCTGATGAGCAGGATGTGAATAATCAAAAACAGGGCGTGATTGATTTTGCAAAGAATAAAGAATGGGAAGTATCGGATTGGATTTCTGATGAAGGGGTGTCTGGAATAAAAGACCCCGAAAAAAGACAACTCGGTGTTTTGATGAAAAAATGTCAAAAAGGTGATATCATCGTTTGTTCGGAGCTATCCAGATTGGGTAGAAAGATGCTGATGGTAATGTCTATTTTAGAATATTGCATGAAGAACGAAATAATGATTTATACAGTAAAGGATAATTATGTTTTAGGAGATAATATTCAATCAACTGTATTAGCCTTTGCTTTCAGTCTTGCATCTCAAATAGAAAGAGACATGATAGCCTTGAGGACAAAAGAAGCATTAATGGTTAGGCGAAAGGCTGGCGTTCTTCTTGGAACCCCTCGAAGTCCCAAAAAAGTATCTTATGTAAGCGATAATGATTTAGGACGAATGATCGAGATGGCTGAAAATGGATTAAGCCTCACGTCAATAGCCGAAACTATAGGAATCCACAGGCTTACAGTTGGATATCATTTAACGAAAAGCAAAGTATTTAAAGGTGTTTTAGATGGGTATAATCTCACATACTCAAATGGGAACAAAATTCATATGACGAAAAGAAATGCAGTTAGTTATGGATTGTATTACAAGCATATTCAATCTGCATATAGAGAGAATAAGGATTTGTCTATAATAGGAATTGTGGGTATAGAACCTGTATATAGGGAAATATCATATCAGTATAATGATGCATTTAAGGTATCAGAACATGAAAATATTGAAAGAGATGCTATTGAGAAATATATTCTTGACAATCTTACTTTGCCTGAAATACATCAACGCTTTTCGGACAAAGTAGATTATGACACAGTCTATGATTACGTTGCCGATGATACCTATCTATCCAATGAGTATAGACAGAGAGGGCAACTAAGATGCAAATCTAAGAGAGAGAGGTACTAATGGCTTATAATATTAAAGAATTAACAGAACTTAAAGAGTATTTCAGAGAGGTATTCGGAGTAGGAATCGGCCAATTTATAGATACTCTTATGACTTCTGCTTGTGCTAAGATAATGATAGACATTGTTAAATTCGATGAATATCTACATAAAACACATCCAGATGATTCGGATTTATCATGTGATGAAATAATATTCAAATACTACGGCGATGAAGCGGCCGCCTTAATTGATGAACTTATATGAAAGCTAAACCTAAGATACCTGTTTCATGGTCGGAAGACGATATTAAATTCATTCGTAATAATTATTATCAAATGACATGGAAACAGCTGTTTGTAGCCATTAAGGAATTAAACAAAACGGCTACTATCCAAGCTTTACGACATCAATGTATTCGAATGAAGTTAGCAAAACAAGTGCAAATACGCTGGTGTAAAGAAGATATCCAATATCTTATTGATAATTATCAAACTAAAGGGGATAAAGAACTGGCTATAGATTTAAATAAATTAAAGCGGACATTCCGGGTTATAAATGGCAAGAAGGTATATCGTATATTCAAAAAAAAGCATATTGAAAAGAAAATGAATCTGCTTGGTTTAAAGAGATCTATTGATGAATATAATGCAATAAGAAAGCGTAATATTCAAATTGGACTCACACATGCATGGAGTAAAGATAAAAATGTATATACATTGGGGATAAAAGAAGTTGCTAAAGATGGAACAATCAGAGCATGGAAACATTATGGACGTATGCTAAAACATATTAAAGTTGATGGAAGATTCAAACACTATCATCGCTTTTTATGGGAGCAAGCTTTTGGCCCAGTACCCAAAGGATATAATGTAATATTTAAAGACGGTGATTCAATGAACTGTGTATTAGAAAACTTGGAATGTATTACCGATAGAGGGATACAGTTGCGTAATTCCGGAACTGTCAATTTAGCAGATGGCTTTGTAGCCTTTTGCCTACTCGGTCAGAAATCAACAAAAGATCAAAGAAATAAAATAGTAGAGTCCTATCCCGAATTGATAGAGATTAAAAGACAACAAATGATATTAACTCGTAAAATAAAAGAACAAAATGAGAGCAATTGACAGATTAAAACAAATGATCGGTAACGTTTACCGATATGAAAGCGGTATTGTAACCGTGCATGATGTAGAAATAGCAGAGCCTTTCGGAATCTTGAAAACCGATAATGGAGATATAAAAATATCTCTTGACGATATTGATGCAGAATTAAGCTTCTTCTCTCTGAAAAAAGATAATGAAATGGTTCGTAATCCTACCGTTATGCAAATGGTATCACAAAGCGGTGCTATGTACGAGCAGCTACAAAACACTTTACTCGATACCATCAAAAGGGTACAGGAAAATAAGGAATATATTCCTCAAGCTTCTGCGATAAATGAAACGATGAAATCGATTATCGATCTCGAGAAAGTGAAAGTGCAGACGTTACAATTATTGAAAGCGTAAGCTATGCCAATAGATTACAAACGTTATCCTCCGAATTGGAAAACAGAGATTCGCCCCGCGATACTTGAGAGAGCAAACAATTGCTGTGAGCATTGCGGGGTTGAAAACTATTCGATTCGAGACGGAAAGAAGATTGTGCTGACTATCGCACATTTAGACCATGACGAAGAAAACTGGAACATCTCTTATGATAGGCTTGCTGCTTTATGCCAAAGATGTCATTTGAGATATGATGCTAAAGAGAAAGCTAGGAGGAGAAATAACAAGCAAAATCTTATAGAACTAGGGTTATGATCAAATAAAGATAAGCTGTTAATAACTGGACTTCGCTTTATTCTCTTTCATCATTTATATAATATACATTTGTGTAAAACTAACATTAATTATGAAATTTAGAGACGGTGTAGAACGTGACCCTGAGGATTACGGATATCTTATTTTGAAACAAAAGGACTTAGATGTTATTTCCAAAAAGAGAAAAGATATACCTGATTACAAAAAGAGCCTTGAGTATGTAAAGGAATTTACACAAATACCTCCTGTTTATTTGTACAAGATAAAACTGAAGGATTTAGAAATAGGAGAAGGTTTCCACGATGCAAATATAAATTATGTCTGCAGAAGAAGTGAATAGATTATGCTGCCTCAATAATACTTTTATCTTTGGGATTCTTTTTTAGAAAGTCTTTATTGATAATATATGCGCTCATTTTATTGGCATCAAGAGGTTTTAACAACTCTTTGATGCCTTCTTTATTTAAATCCGGATCAATCCATCTTTGCTCGTCTTCAGATGATAGTATAACAGGCATACGTTTTTTTGTATTATGGATATATTCCATTAAAGAATTAGCCTCACTTGTTATTATAGAGAATGAATGGTATATTTCACCTGTTTGCGGATTGTTCCAAACATCGAATATTCCGGCCATAGAGAAAATATCTTCATTTTTCACCTGAATAAAGTAAGGTATTTTATCTTTCCCTTCATGTCGCCATTCAAAGAAACCTGTTGACGGAACGATACAACGTTTTGACATAATCGAATGTCTGAATGACGGTTTTTCGAACACGGTATCTGCCTTCGCATTGATTGTCATATTCTCGATCTCCTTCGCCTGTTCCTCAGATTTTACCCAAAATGGAACTAACCCCCAATGAAAAGCTTGTAATTCATTGTCACCTGTTGCGATTGGATATAATGGATGTGTGAAAGCATTAACATGGTAGTTTTCTTCAAGAATTTCTTTATATATCTCAACAATATCAGTCTTTAGATTATATCGAGCTGCAAGCTTCTTAGCTTTTGCACTCATGGAGTTATGAAAACACATAATTTTTCTATTAGAAACAATTTAATAATCAAAAAGTTGTAAGAGTCGTTTCTCATCTATAAAATTAACAAATGAACAATCGTTTATTAGAATTCGTTAAGTATATATCTACAAAAAGAATTCGGAGAATTGCCTAGAATAAATTGATATAAAAGTATTTATTATGCAGAAGAACTTCTGCTAGCTTAAATTTTTATTAAACATAAATCTATGCTTATGAAAAGGAATTTCTACATGGCTATTTTGTCGATAGCAGTTTTACTACTTGGCTGTACTGATAGTGAGAATGAATTAGTGACAGATGATTATTCTAATGGAAAAACGACCAAAGGAATGGTCAGTCCTTCTTTAGGAAAAGAATCATCCAGTAATCCCAATCTATATTATTATTGGGATGATTGGACTAAGGTGAACAACATCTTCCTCAACAGAGAAGGAGAAGTCGATCCTCCTTGGTATACTAATTTCGGAAATTCGATGAGAATACCAGAAAATATAAGAATAGATGTGAAAAAGGAGGATGGATGGATAATGTTGGGGCATACGTTAGAGAGATTGAATCTGGCAGAACCGAATTATATGCTTTTTTATAACAAGAGAACTGGTATCCTGAAAGGTTTTTACTTCTCTGATGCTGCAGAACAAAATCAGAATGTGAAGTGGGTTTTAAGTACATCACAACCTTCTTCTCTTTTACCTGCTAATGAAAGGTTTTCCAATCTAAGTAGTCAGGGACAGACGTATGCAATAACATCAAATATTGTCATTCNNGTTGGAATTGTTTTACTTTTGAATTACCTTATGGCACTTTAAATCAAAATCCAATTATCAGTATTACAGGATACAGTATTAACCGATACGAATTAACAGGAACAGGAACATTTTCCGGTCAGGTTGTGGTTCCGACAACAGTGACTTCTAACAGCTTGGATTCATGGAAAAGTTTTCTAAACATGACATCAAGCTTTACCGGAGCAACAAGTACTTTTGCTAATTTATTTAAAAAACCGAGTACTAAAACATCAAGCGAACTATTAAATGGCCATAATAAGTCAACTAAAAGTATTATAGGAACTATAGGGATTATAAATTCTGCAGTTTCAATAGCCTCCAGCTTACTTGGTGGTGCGTCTTTCTTTACATCAAAAAAGGAAACTGTCATCCAAAGATATGATTTCAGTGGTAATATTAAATTAACGGGAGAGGTTGTTGGCAAATTTGATGGATTAATTAAATCTATAGACAATATAAATCTTGGTCTTTTAAACAATAATGAAGTACTAGGTGTCTGGGGACTTAAGGAATTACCGAAAATAACTGTTAAAAAGTATGCTTTTGTAAACTCTTTTAGTGTTCCTGTAGATACTGAAAGGTATGATGTTGAGCGATCTCTTTACATAAAACCTGAAGTAAAAAAAGAATCAATAATAATCAATCCGGCCTTACTTCCTTTAATTAAAGACTATAAGGTAACAGTAGGTGATGTAATATCAGCTAGTAGCAGTGATAAAAAAATACGAGGTTTAAAATATGAGCAAATCCAAAATGACTGGTATAGTGCCAATACTGATAAGGGCAGTCTCAAATTACAGACTAAAATTCTCCCTGGTGGCTATATGTATTTACGTGACACAAGATATGTAGATTTTTATATGTCATTTTTGGATACTTTCCCTGAAATGTATGTTAGCGTTTTGGTTGAGATAGAATATAACGATGGAAGCGTCTTGTCTTCTAGTAGAGTTTTCAAAGTTAACGGGTCAATCTATGACAATAAATCTGATATTACGAGGTCAACTCCTAGATATACTCAAAACATATTCGTAAATTATCTTTTTATTGGTGAAGACCGTTTTTCTCTTTAAATAATAGGTTTCCCTTTTAAAATAAATTCCTTATTTTAAAAGGATAACATCACTCAGTTTTGTAGTATAACATGGGCTCAAAAGTTCACGCCGGAGAGTCCATGTTTTATTTGTTCCCTGTATCGCTAAGTTTAGAACATTGCGGGTAAATCCTTTATTCAGGTTATCTACAACTTTCATTAACCTGTTGTGTTTATCACGATCTACATTATCAAATAAATGTGTTTGAATTCCTGTATCAGGTGCTATTTCGGTAATAATAACGCCTGCTTTTTTATATTGATATCCCGGTTTGAATATATTCCCCAAAGCTTCTAATGCATACTTAGTAATCTCTAAGGTGCTGTTTGTCGGTACCGGCAATTCGATAACACTGTTTCTGAAATATTGAGGAAGATCTTCTCTGAAATTATTGGTGTGTATAAATACCATAAGCGAACAGGCACAAGATTTTTGCTCTCGCAATTTTTCCGAGCATAAAGAAGCGTAGTAGGCTACAGCCTCTCTCATTTGTTCTAGTTCGGTTACGGTCTTACCAAATGCTCTTGAGGTACAAATTTGCTTCTTATCCGGCTGTATCTCTTCCAGACTTATACATGATTCTCCTTGAAGTTCAAGCCAGGTTCGTTCTCCTACAACAGTCATATATTTACGCACCCATGATCGATGCATCTGTGTGAAATCATAAGCAGTGTTTACACCTTGCAATTTCAGTTTCTTCTCTGTACGATGGCCAATGCCCCACACATCACCAATCTCGGTCTTTTGAAGAGCCTTGATGCGTTTTTCATCGGTATCTATAATACATATCCCTTCGTATTTTTTATACTTCTTCGCAAACTTGTTTGCTATCTTGGCCAGAGTTTTTGTTGGAGCAACACCCATTGAAACAGGTATACCGGTCCATTTGGTAGTTGTATCAACAATATGCTTACCGTATTCTTTTAAATCGCTAAAACCTGATAAGTCGAGGAATGCCTCATCAATAGAGTATACTTCCATATTTGGAGTGAATGACGAAAGAATAGTCATTACCCTGTTGCTCATATCACCGTAAAGCGTATAATTTGAAGAAAAGACCTTTATTTCGTGTCTCTTTATTTCTTCTTTGATCTGATAAGCAGGAACACCCATTTTAACTCCTATCTTCTTGCTTTCGTTAGATCGTGCAATAACACAGCCGTCATTGTTGCTTAAAACAACGATAGGCACATTTCTTAAATCAGGGCGAAATACCCTCTCGCAAGAAGCATAGAAGTTATTACAATCAACTAGGGCAAACATATCAGAAGTCCATTACAGGCGGTTTCTTTATTATCTCTATTATCATACCCCAAATAACAAAGTCGTTTTCGGGTGTGACTTTTATCGGCTCATATTTATTATTTGCGGAGTGAAGCCAGATTATACCTTTATCCTTTTCTTTGAGATTAAGATATTTTGCTGTAAATTCCCCATCAATAAAGCAGATAGCCATTTTTCCATGAACAAAGGGTTCTGATTTATCGACTAAGACAAGATCACCTATATCTAATCCGGCATCTTTCAAACTATCACCTGTAACCTTAGCGATAAATGTAGCTGAAGGATGCTTTATTAGTTCCTTGTTTAGATCAATAGAGGAATCAATATAATCTTGAGCGGGGCTTGGGAATCCTGCTTTAACGCCTCCAACGAAGGGTAATAAAATTTCATTACTCGTCTCTACGGCTAAAAATGTAAGTGCCTTCTTTTTGTCCATTTATTTTGCTATTCGATGGCAAAAATATATAAGAAAATAGTTCTTCGATGTTAATTATATGAGTTTAACTAAAGATGAAATTTTTATATTTTAAATATAAAATGGCTCATGATCCTCAAAGCTGCATTGAATGCAAAAAACGAACCGTATCTGTAATATCTACTCCTGAAGGCCCGGTATGTTATCAGTGTTTTTCGGAAAAGAGAAATCCATCCCAAAAAGGCAAGAAGCATGATAAGCCGGAAGAACGAATGCAGACAGAGTTCTTCAATCAAGTACCGTTATTCTTTCCAAAGCTACCAAATAAACTCCTTCTGGCTGTACCCAATGGAGGTTCCCGAAATATCATTGAAGCAAAGAACCTAAAAGCACAAGGGGTAAAATCTGGTGTTAGTGATGTGCTACTGCTTATACCGAAAAAGGGGTTCTCTTGCCTTTGTCTTGAGTTTAAAACACCAACAGGTAGACAATCCGATGAACAAATAGAGTTTCAAAAACAATCAGAAAAAGCCGGAAATAAATATGTAGTTGTCCGATCTGCAAAAGAGGCTATCGATGCATTGAAGTGGTATTTGGGATAAATTAAGTATAAAAGTCAGTTATGGAGAAAGCAAAAATAAGCCGCATATCTTCCCAGACAAGCGACTCTATCGAGGAAATAAAATAAACATAAATATTTTGTTTATCTTATCTAATTAACAAAGAATCTAAATAAGGAGCAATAATTCTAGTTGCAACAATAGTTGTATTTCCAACTTCCTTCTCCATTTCTTTAAAAGAAATATTATAATCATCTCTTTACTAGATTTAATCCGCCCAAAATAAGTCTGACTAAATCTAGATGGGTATCTTTTATATTTGGTTATGATTTTTTGCCACTTTAAATATTATTTAAGGTTACAAAAATAGAAAATATTGACAATTATATGTATTTTTTTAATCTAAAAATAAATTTGGCTATCATATATTTAGCAAACTCATTCTAAAGATAAACATTAAAAAAACATTCAATCTCACGACTAAACGACTCCATAAGTTTAACCTTTAATAAATTAAAACCCATACTTCACACCAAACAAATGTCCGTTAGCCTGACTACTTAAACTCTTCTGATATTGATATTCAATGCCAATATCGTGATAGAACATACCGCCTCCAATTCCGACATAATTAAGAGTAGAGTAAGATGCAGAGATAAACGGCTGCCATGCTTTAGTCTTATAAATTGTCTGGCGTTCTATTACAGGAGTGAAGTTATAATCTAAAGCCGATAGTTTGTTATATTGGATTACGGGAAATAGCTCTAATTTTCCTTGCGTCTTATTATCGAAGGCTGTAAGCTTGTATGTTCGCTTTAGTTCATAATCAGCAATTATCGCAGATGTATCAACAGGAATGCTCAAATACTTTATACTCCCTGTGTCTTTATATTGGATATCCGGCTTTTCTTCTTTTATCGGTTCAAACTGTGTCGGACTTACTGATCCTGTAAGCGTTTCACCCTTTATATATTCTTTCTTCGGTTCGGAATCAATGGAAGATCGACCGATAAAGAAGCCTATAATCAGACAGACAATTCCACAGAGAACTATTAATGTTGATTTTTTCATAATCCTTCTTCTTTTACGATTTGTTCTACTGTATTTAGCATTGACAGAGCAGTCTTGACATATTCGGGACCAGTGGCATACTTCCAGCCAGTATCATCCATTAACCTTTTTACGAATTCTCTTGGATCATTCCTATATGGCCAAGCATCAGCATAACCCGATTTACGGAACAAAGCTTGATGGTCGTACAAACAATCTTCTAAAGTATCATACACTCGGAACAAACGATACACTATGTATTTGTAATTACCGTTCGATAGCTTTTCAGGAGTACCAACAACCATTTCAGGAGACTTAAAAGTTACATTCGGATTGCTGAAGTACTCTGTTGTTCTAACCAACTGTGTTTTTCCAGACCAAGAACTACCTTTAGTTATTCCGAACAAGTTATTCGGAAGCTTGCCATCTAAACTCCAACCACGTTCCAAAGCTGCTTGCATCGTTTCAAAGATCGGATGTATAGAATCATTCGGTTTTTCTTCATGCAGTCTCTTTGCTGCCGGATAAACCGCCTTGACAAAATC
>NZ_DLIY01000016.1:0-40766 GCF_002483985.1 Dysgonomonas sp. UBA7630 | reverse complement strand
AATAGATCAATTCCGAACGGTTGACCGAATGCTTGACCGAAAGTATATGCGAGTATAATCCATAGACAATAATTAGTTATTTTGTCGAAAGTGCGCCTTACAGCTCTCGATCGCTTTACTATCTCATTACGATATTTAGCGGCTGATATGCCAAACTTTAAATCTGCCATTGTCAAAAGAAAAGCCAATGATAAAAGCCATTTAGCCCAAATAAAGAAATCGAGCAATCCAATAAGGAAACCATCAGTATAGTTGTTATCCATAGCCTTATCCCTCTATTGGTTGTACTTCTTTTTCGATCTCACCGACAATTGCTTTGAACTGTTCAGCATGGGCAATATAATCCTCACTATCCCTGAGAAATAAATTTACCTGTCCGTTTTCCTTCCGAATATTACCGACCTCATTTGGTACAGAGTTCACTTCTTGTCGAATCGAGCATGAAATCAAGGATATCACTCCGTTAACAATCGTATATACAACACGATATTCATAACCTCCTACGGTCAAAGTTGACTCTTTTGTTACTGATGCACTTATTAGTTTAAGCATAATGATATAAATTTGATATTTTATATAAAATATACCGGATTGGGATAATTTCTTGAAGTGATCTTACGAAATAAATTATATAGAAGACATAAAAAAATTGTTGGCTGAAATAGAGAATAATAAAAGTTAATTCCTATTTTCATATAATAATCTTAAAATTTATGATATGAAGAAATTTTTACTGCTTTTATCCCTAGTCCTTATTGTGATAGGATGTTCCAACAATAAGAAACAGGCAATTGATCCAGAATATGAAGAATTAGCTAAAAACGATAACATCAACAATCTTGGTATTTGGAAAATAGGTGATTATGTTGATGAATTTGGCGAAAAAATGGGAATTAAATATATTTACGCATCAGCTCAAGGCTATTTCAGTAATTCAGCCACAACAAATTCTCCATTAGATATCACAATAACTGTAAGCCCATATTCAGTCGATTTAAAGCTTTATGAATATTCAGGCAATCATCCTGTAAAAGGGGAAGGATATATGAATTTTTCTATTAAGGACTCCAAAGGATTGGTTCATTATATAGAGACGTATAATGATGAAAATGGAAATAATACTGTAAAAGACTTGAATTATAAATCTGACAGTATAATGAGGGATGTCTTACGAAAAGGGGGAGAGATTAAATTTTACGGTGTTGCCGATAGATACGGATCTAAGAGTGAATATACATTTACATTGAATAATGCAGATTTTCTCGAAAAAGCATTGAATCAGATTGGACAAACATTGGAAAGAGAAGAGTAAACGAGGTTACGCCATATTCCATAACAAACAAAAGGCAATTTCACGAAAAAAATGATAGTTATATATTTTAGAATATATCCTATTTCCTTTTTATAATAATTGTTACATTTGTTAAAAAATTAATTCCTATCTAATTATGAATAAACTATTACTTATTTTATTTTGTTTGCCTTTACTTATCGCTTGTGGCGATAGTGGCAATGATCCCGTACCCGTGTCGAAAGAAAGAACCATTACGTACAAGTTCAACACGAATAGTGCACCTACAGGCACAAACAACCTGATCGGTGTTCAGATTTATAAAGGAGTAAAGGCAGGTAGCTTAATCCAATATAGCCCCTATGCATACGGACTTTTCGATGATTTCAGTAAGATCAAACTCGAACTACCTAAAGATGCCGAATATAAGATTGTATCGTCTGTAGTTGTAGATGGTAAAACAAAAGTCGGAAAAGACGGAAACGGGTATCTCAAGCCTTTTGCACTTGGAGGTACAGCAGGCGTTCAGTTGACAAATACGTTCACGTTGGACGATACTAGAGCTATGACGTTGCTTAATCAAAGCACCACTACGCTATCTAGCTCTAATAAAAAAACTACAAAAGAAAATTATGAGGCTGACCCGAATGAATACAAGATACCTAATCTCGATCGTTATTATGGAGAGGTTAAAGAATACAATGGCAGTAACTCCGACAATCCTGTAATAGACATGCAACGATGTGTTTTTGGTGTTAAGTTAAGCCTTGACGATGTGTCTAATATAGATGAAGGGCTACATGTTTCCTTCTTTATATACGTATATGGTGCTCCTGATACATTGAAGGTCTCTAATACCGATGAAGTGAAACAGGTAGAAAGGGTTTATACATTGATGGACGAATCTGACCAGATATCTTTCAGAACTAAATCATGGTGGATTGTCAATGATGGACAACCTTTTGTCGCGTCAGATGGAGGTGTTTCAGATGCTTATAAATCAGCCTTAATGGAGATAAAGAGCTACCCCTATTTTAAAGATGGGAGTCAACGATGGGGTGAAAAAATAAATTGGCGTTATTGGTATTATGAACCGGAACCTGCTAGTTAATATATTAAATAAAAGCTACCAATATACGGTAGCTTTTATTTTTATATGCTCATCCAAGAAGCTCCCCCATTTGTTGACTTCTGGAGTCCGCTACTCGTTAATCTTAACATATATTGATCCATTCGCATATATATGCCATCTGTAGTTATGTGCATATACTTATTACTGCTCATAGCCGTAAGTGATCCATTTAATCCCATCTCTGTAAATTGACTTAGCGGTATTACCTGTATTACAACATTTGAATTCATTGTAAAAGATGCAGTACCCGTAAAGTAGGCATCCGTTATAGCCATCATCTCAATCTCTATTCGCCAATTGCCCGCAACTACACCATTCAGCCTGGCAGACTCAAATACAGTTCCTCCGAAGTCTCTCGGCGATGCTTCAATTGATGCGATCTCGTATGACGCATACGTTGTTGTATTCCGAAGCCTGATTACTGTTCTGGCATATACGGTTGTAGGACTACCGATTGTATTTATAGTCGCCGATATGCTGATTGCAGGAATAACCAGATCATATACTTTTCCGGCTGCAAGAGTAAATGTACGCCCATACCATACATTTGTCTCATTTTGTATTGATCTACTGGCGGCCGCACCGCCTGTATTTACAGGCTCCGTTGTTTCATATCCTCCTATATTTGCGATAGAGGTTATGTCTGTCGGCTTTATGGTAACACGTGTATTCCCTCCAGCATCAGCAACTGTTATCTGGTTGTTTCCCGATACCCTCAACGCACCTTCAATATTAGCATTCTTTGATGTAAAATCGCCGTTAGGATCTACCTTAAACTTTCCATTACCCACATTTAGTTGTCCGGCTTCTATAGCGTCTGCAATCGTATCTCCTTTCAGTTCTATGGTTTTAGAAGATAACGTTATTTTATTGGCAGCAATACTCAAAGAACTTGCAACCTCAGCCAAAGTAGTCTTCCCGTCTATTTGCGATTGGGTGTCTTCGGGGGCTTCCGTCCAAGCAGTAGCTTTATTTCCTTCCTCTAATTTCATACCACATATAAGCAGCTTTACTCCGGCAGGTAATCCCGCACTTAACTCAAGCCTCAATCCACTTGTATCACTCTTATTTAATCTTACGGGAACCGATAGACGAGTCCATATGTTCGGTAAAGCTGATATGGCTGATATCAATATTGCATTAGGTAGGCCGTAAGCCCAGAGACTACCACTAACAGAAGATGCGCTGCCATCTATTTTCAGATAAAAACTAAGCATATAATCAGTATCAGCCAAAAGACTTGTATCTGTTAGCTTATATGCGTATGCAGACCATGCAGTAGAAGTTGAGTAAATACGACATCCATTATAGATATCTGTTAATAACGATACCGTTCCTTTTGTTTGCCAATATGATGTATCGTAATTAGCACTTCTTTTTAAAAAGTTACGTCCGCCTACCTGTATTTGCGAAACAGCAAGAGTTATTTTATCAGGTGTCTGATCTATCAAAGATTTAAGGGTTTCTCCTGTCCCCAAACCGTTAATGCCTGTTTTGGTAACCAATGACGATATAGAGTCGTTTGTCTGAGTTACATACGATCCTGATACATTGAAATTGATCTGTACCCACGTTGTGCCGTTCCAACGATACTCAAACCGACAAACATTTTTCGATGAATCCATGTTCACAACGCCTGTTGTATCTGTATAAGTCACCTTCTGCCAGATGTCCCCTACCGAGAATCCCCCACTCGGAGCTGTAGGTTGTGCATCTTGATAGTATGTGCGAGTTTTACTGTCAGCAGTCGTTTGGGCGTTGTTAACTTGAGTTACAACACTCGATATCTGCCCCGCCTGTTGTGTAATACTGCTTTCTGTTGCAGATACCCTGCCGCCTAAAGTATTAAAATCAGTCTGGCTTACCTTAGATGATATCTGAGTATCCAACACCTGCATTTGCGCATTATACTCTGAATAGGCAACTTTACTCAATAATCCTGCATTGGCTGTATCGGCAGCGGATTGAGCCGTAGTTATTCTAGCCTGCACATCTTCGGGAGCTTCCGTCCAATCGGTTCTTTTATTACCTGTTTCCAATTTTATCCACTCAAATTCCCATGAGTCGGTTGCAGCCTGGTTACCTACCAGATAAATCCCCACATTCCTATTACTGGTTTGAGCCGGAACGGTCTTTACAGCAGAATAAAGGCCATCGCTTATCTTTGCAATCTGACCGCCATAATACAATCCACCATTAAACCAAATGCCGAATAGTTTATCCCCCGGGATGTTTCCCTTGATAGTAACTGTCAGCACTTCGCCCACGATGAAGTCTCTACTGGAAATGAATGTGCCTATGTTGTACGCGCTCCCGGCCTTTGCTGTCTTGCTATTCAATAACAGATTCCGGCCTCCCACCTGGATTGCACTTACCTTATCTGTTGCGTCAGTTGCAGCTGTAGAGATAGCTGCATTTTGTGCATTCGTGATAGCTGTCGTCACGTTTGTCCCCGATGACTGGATAGTGAAGTCTCCTGTAAATTTGTTCCCTGATGGAGAAATAACAGTTACCTCTTTGCCTGTCAGGTTATACGAGTTTATACCTGCATATTGCTTGAAGCTCGGAGCGTCCGAACCGTAAGCAGATAAGATGATAGCCGATCGCCTTGCGCTATTTGTACGGTTACCGAACTGGATTATTTCGTCGTTAACTGCCGGGACTCCTGCACCGTCCTTATCTGTCTTTGAGATATTAATATAATCCGTGCCTACCGATGTTACCCGTGCCCAATAGTACTTTATATTAGCACCGTTGAACTTCCGGCATATCACCTGATCGTCAACGGCGAACTGGTTAGCAATAGTTCCGTTTGAAGTATCAAAAGAGCATTTCCAGTACGATCCCCCATCTGTCACAGCATTACAATACATATTCGCAAGAGAGAGTAATATCTGGCCGCCCACACTTTTAATTTCTGCAATAGTAAGTGTATTGATAATCATTTCCCGCCTTACCATCAGATTGTCAAATTCAGCGTATGATTGTCCGTTGGCTGCTAACCATGTACGGAATCCATTACCGAACTGACCCGATGTAAATGTTTCATTTCCGAACTGATCTGAGATAGCTTCGTTCGCTTTTATTTTCTTCTGAAAAAGGACATCGCCTTGTACGGTCCCGCCTGCTTGTTTATTCAGGTAGCGGGCATCTGATGCTTTAGCAGAATAAGCATTAAAGTCGCTTGCAGGTGTATTATCGAATTGAGTTATAAGATAAACACCGTTCTTACCTGTAGCCTGATAGGTAACACCTGCAATTTGTAGCTCTTTTATCGAGTTATCGACACTTTTAGCCCATGAAGCAGCAGCATTATCCCCTACTGTATAAGTAGCCTGATATTTATTTAAAAGACGTTTTTCATACCCTTGTATGCGTGATGATCGAAAACCGCCGTCAAATTGGTCGTGTATGAGCTTTATCTTTTGTCCTATCTCCAGATCCATCTCATTATCGGCGAAATGCTGTATCATGGTAGGACACTCAAATACCGATTTATCCTTCAACATATCTTGCTGCCATTCTACAGCAGTATCATATAACTCCTGTTCTCCAGCCGGTATATACTGATCGGAAACGAGCTGTATGTTGAATCCGTAAAGGATATATGTATCTCCGTTTTGAGGCTTTAGGGTGTCGTTAGGTAAGGCTTTGCCGTAATCTTCATTGCGCACTATTTCAAATAGTTGAGAATCGGGATCTGTTTCAGGTTTACCAAGGGGATTGAATTTAACGGCAAAATCCAAACCATTAAGAGTCGTGCCGCTTTGAATGGCGATACGAAGCTCAACACCCGGCATTAAATATTCTTCCTTGAATTGCAGGCCTGTATCTTTATACCTGTAAGCATTCCATTTCGTAACTACTCCGGTGTCTGTATCCGTATCGGTATATTCTACTGTCGTAATAGAAGACATCGTTCCTATCCTTTTCGGGTAGACCTTTTCAAAAATAACGACAGCCGATTTTATCTCTTCAGGTGACATGTTTGGCTTTGCATCAATAAACTTGCCTTTGGATGCAGGAATACGAAGCCTTTTTTGATAGATGGCGTCCACAGCCTCTCCCGGTGTTGTCTCTCTATAATTTGCCGGGATATTACGTGTAGAACCAAAAGCAAGGATACGTGTATATTTTTCTGAGTTTTCTCCTTCCGAACGTTCCATCTTTTCGACCGACACTTCGCTCTCAAAATCGATCTCCGAGCCGTATGATAATTTCTTTACCAAATGGAATGTTGTGCCCGTCAGATGCCATTCTCCCCCGTATTCCTCTGCTATCTGTGTGGCTGCATCCCAGATCGACACTTTATCGAATCGAAGGTATTTTAATTCCATGAATTCGATAGTACCTACATTGAAAGTGTTAACTCCAAAATAACGATTAGCATTATCGGCCAGCAACTGAAAGTGAGTAGCTGCATTACTCATCAAAGACCACTCCGCCTCTTCAAGGTTTTGATTCATATAATAGAACGTATCGTCCTGTAACAAAGTCGTCCAGTGATCGAAACGAAGCGTATATTTGTAATTACATTTATTTACCTCATCGGGTATATAATCTTCCTTGATAATATACTTTTCACCTTCCCAGATAATATAATCCGAACGAACGAACTTAAAGAAAATATCTAACGCAAAAGATAGCTCGATATAATGCTCGCTCATTAGGGCGTTTTTCTCGATGTCTGTATCTTTGAGGGCATACCGTGCCTTTACAACTTGGTTCTTATCACGAATTGGAATAATGAATTCCTCTACGGCTGTTTCTTCGTCAAACCCAATAATTATATCTTCATAGAAAATAGCTAAGGCCTCTATACCTTCATTGTTCAAATCATCGTGAATATTCCACAAACCTTTCGGCTTGTTCAATAACGTACTTTGCTTATTGGTCTTTAGATATATCCCCGATGATACAGGCAATGTGTACATAAGCTTATCGGCGGCACGTGTGGCGGTCGTTGTGGTTGTAGGAATATAAGAGGTAACCTCCTGTGTCTCCAACTGTATATTGGCAGCAAATAACCCTTTGGAATTGCTATACATGTGTAGAATTGAACTCGTACTACCTAAAGGCATCGTTTTTGAATATCTTTTCCAGTCGGTAGTTATGGAGATTATTGGATTTGGAGTTTCAGCCGGAGGATAATCAGTCAATGATAAGTTATAAGAAGAATCTCCTTTCAAGTAAAAAGACCATTGATATTGACTTGTTGGCGAAAGCCCCGATATTTGATTAAGTCTCGGATAATTACCCTTGTAATATATTGCCTGATTCATTTTTGTATCAGGAAGAATCGAAGAAGTTGAACGATCGCCTTCGTAAATACACCTAATTACCCCTGAGGCTACATAATTACCATTTCCACTGTAAGGGATCAGATTTGCACTTTCCTTTTCTACAAGCAACTTAACATCGTCCGTATAGTTCCCGTAGTCTATACGTGGGATGTTGTTACCTGCAAGCTTCATATTCTTATCCTTGTCGAATAGTGTAGCGGATGAAGCACGAGAGAAGTTGAAGGGAACCAGATCCCCTGTTATATTATCCATTGCATATACAACACCCTCCTTTGCGGCGATAGGCAATAATATGACCTTTGCCCCTGTCTGAACATCAATAGGGAGATTTTGATACAGGTTCAACAACAAAACTTCATCTATCGTAATACCGATTAACGAAAGGTTATATCTGTAGTTTTCTAATTTAGTTATCATAGGGATATACGGTCTTTGGGGTTGGGTTCATTGAATTTTACTGCAAACTTTCCGATATAGTCAAAGAAACTCAGATCCTGATAGCTTAGTGCATCAAGCTTATATATCTTTTTCAAAGAAGGGACTTTCATGGTTACCATACCGGAATCAAGCTCATCAACAAAAGCTTCATATTTTTGTAGATATTCGTCTCTATTTGATGCAGCGATACAGAAGTAAAGAATAGCATCTCGATCGGATTTTCTTGGAGTACGTCTGAATACCTGCTTACCATGTTGACTACGCGCATTATTCGAAGCGTATTCTTTATTTGATGCAGGTAATAGTAAAGCGTTATCACTACCTTCTTCCAGGTATGCCCCCCATGTAGCAAAAGCATCTTTGTCGTTAATATATAATTGACCTATCATACTACTTTGTAATTAATCCTTTTGTATTCTTCTTTATCTCTTGTAAAATATCTTTTATTTCATATAGCTCATTATTGCTGTCTCGAATTTCTTCCCATAGAAACCTCGATTCAACCAAGACATTCCGTATAGCCATAAACTCTTCCTTATAGCCTCTAATCAGCTGGTTGCTTTCAGTGGATAGAAGTACTAACTGAAAAGTATTTTGTTGAATAAGAAGATCGACTTCATGAATGCCGGTTAGCCTGCCGTCAATAGCTCCCGCCTGATCCTGTGTTATTGACTCATAACTACCACGAGATGAGTCTTGCGAATAACTACCGGATTGCCACCCTTGCAGATCTTTTAATTTATTCCTTTCCGCAAGTGAGTCATTCACTATACTATTCCATTCATTTTGCAGGCGGTCATATTCACTCTTATCTATATTCCCATCTCGGTTAGCTTCTGCAAATGAGTTATACCAATCTTCCAGTCTTTTGGCGTATGTCTTTTCCAACATAGCCTTTAGGATAGCTTTTTGCAAATACCCCGAAAAATTATCGGCAAAATCTTTTGCGTCGCTATCCATATCTAGCAGGGTATTCAAGAAAGAATCTTGCAGGCTATCGAACGATACGCCTGTGAGCACTTCTTTTGCCTGTGATATGACTTCTTTTGCATTATCCCCGTATGTGATTAGCTGCTCAAGATAACCTCTAAAATCGCCATCCATGACAGACCAAAACCCGGAGTAGTTTTCTTTAATCCATTGCAATTGGTCGGCAGTCATATTGAGCATATCCGACATTCCATTAAACTTGACATCCCCCAAGCCAGCATCTTTAATGCCTTTTGTGACATCAGGGGCTACATCCTGCCAGTTTTTTCCATCAAACTTATACGAGCCCTTCCACATCCGATACCAGAGGGAGTGACTTCCCGCGCTTTTGCCTGCATCAAGTCTGGCTTGAGCTAGTTTTTTGACGGCATCTGCTTGTTTATTAATAAGGTCTAATGCCTCTTTTTCGGTACGGACAACCTCGTCGGCTACCGACTCCGAGAGGTATTTCTTCTTCTTGTCTATCAGTTCATCCCAGATATTGAGTAGATTCTCATACTTCGACTTAAGTTTGTCATAAGCTGAGTAATCGGCTGTTCCTAGAATACCTGATATAGCATTAAAGTAACCTTTTGTTTGCTCAATTGCCCCGGATATTATCTTTGCAGGATTTTTTGTTGCGATTCCTTCGGCCAAATCTCCGGCTCCTTTCAATATCGACTCAAAACCATCAAGTGCTTTATTAGTGTCATCAGATAGTTTTACACCAAAATCGCCTAATGCATCCCGCAGAGAGGAGGCAATTTCGGCAGCAGAGTTTGCGAGCTCGGCAAACTTCTCTGTTTTTGTCTTTGAAAGTTCTTTGTTGAATAACGCAAGTTGTATTTTAGCATCTCTTAGTTCATTGGCAATATCTACATTATTGGGATCATTAGTTAATCTTTTTTCAATAGTTTCAATAAGCTCTTCCTGATCTGATATCTGTTGCTGTATTGAAGCTTTTCTTCTATCTGATTCAAATGCGTATCGATCATTAACAAGCTCCATAACTTTTTGATTATAGCTTGCATCTGATTCTAACTGACGCTGATATGCTTGTAAACGAGCAGCTGTGATTTCCCTATCCTCATTCCCATTAATCAACTTAATATCTTCTGCATTCTTTTCTGCTTCTTTCCTACGCTCTTTGTAATGCTTACGTATAGAGTATATTTGTTGATCTAATTGAGAGGCGAACGTCAAGCTTTCTTCATCAGAAAAAACCTTTTGTTCTTTTGCTAAATCTTCATTTCCTTTTTGCCAAGCTTTAAAGATAACATCCCATAAGTTGTTTGCTTGAGCTTCTACATCTGATGGTTTTAATCCTGAAGGAAGTAACTTCTCTAAATCTGTTTCACTATATGAAGTAAAATTGAATCCCTTATCATTCCCATTCTTTTTTACATAGATAGTCTTTGCTGCCTCTTGTTGATCCTTTGCCTTTTTCTGTCGAAACTCTTCGATAGAGACAAGCTCTTTTGCCATATTCAACTGATTTTGCCGATAACGCTTATCGAAACTGTCTTGCTCGATATCTAAAAGCTTTTGTTCGTAATCAAGTTGTTGTTTAACGGACTGGGTGTCTAGTTCAGCTTGAAGATTAAGCAATTTAAGCGAGGCTTCTCGGGATGAGGCTAAAGCCGAATCTTGGCTCTTGAAATTTGTCTTATCCCATTGTTGAAGCATTCTAGCTGCAGCATCTCTTTTTGCTTTTGCTGCTGAGAACTCAGGCGTTTTTGGCTTATAGTCTTCATCCATTAACCTTTGTTGTTCATCACGGATTGTTTCCCAATATTTTTTTGAACCTTCAATGATTTCTTCTGTTAGTTTCCCTCCAGATCCTTTCAGTTTTTTTCTTGACTCTTCATCATAACCAAACGCTTTTTCAAACCAAGCTTGCGATTCTTTATTCAGTTTTTCCGCTTCGCCTTTATCTCTATTCGACGCCAGTTTTGCATAATAATCCTCGCCTAAATTTTCAACATATTTACCTGATGAAATGGTTTGTGCAAAAGCATCAAATCTATTAAGTAATGATTCTGCTCCATCTGAGATAGCCTCAGTAAACGACCTGTTGGTTGCTCTTTTTTCAGCATCAGCCATAGCTTTTAAATATTCTTTATATTTTTCAGTAGCTAGCTCCATCGCTGCTACTGATTTAGCCCGAAGCATCATCGAATCCCTAAAAGTGTCTGCATTTTTCACGAATAGACTCTCGGCATCTTTTACATCATTTATTTTTACACCGAAAGTATTATATGCATCTATGTTTTCTCGAACAAGTTTTTCCTTTTGTTTTAAGTCGTCTTTTGCAGCGATCCATTGTAATCTGAGTTTTTCATATTCTATTCTTTGAGAAGCTACGCTATTAGCAACAGATTCGTTAAATTTTTTGGTCGTCGTCGCTGCTTTTTCCTGATCAGAGGAGTATTTATTTATTAAATATATTACTCCTGTAATAGCAACTGATAACCCCAATGTCAATGTTCCCATTAAGGCTTTAGCTGCAACGTTGGATATTCCGAATGTGGAAGCAAGCCATGTGTTAGCAGATGATAATAATTGCGTAGCCTTTGTTACCGTATTTACCCGAAATGAGGATGTTGCATGAAGAGTATTACTTACTTGCTGTAATCCGATAGTAATCGACATTGCAGCTTGTAATTTAGTTTGTATGGCTGCCAATCTATCATTATCTTTTACAAATAATGAGATAACACCTTGTCCGGCTGAAAAGGCTCCTGATAATCCTGTGATTCCTTGCACTAATCCTTCTAATTGAGCATTACCTTTCGTGGTGAGATCTTTTTGTTCTTGCTGCACTATACGATATGAAGTTCCAAGTTCTGAAAGTTTTCTCTTCAATTCTTCATATCGTGCTAAGTTTTCGGGTTCAACAATTCCATCTGTCCCCCTTAAAGTACGCATCTCTTCTGATAGCTGCCTGATCTGTTGTAGTGTTGTAAGTTGCTTGGTTGCCGCTTTCTCTTGTTTTTTTACTCTTTTATCCTCTTCCTTAGTCAAATTTGAATACTCCTGTTCCAGCTCTTTTAGACCTTGCTTTTCTCCTTCGAGTGCAGTTCTTATTTCTTGAAAAAGTTTAGAAGCTTTTTTTCTTTCTGCAATAATAGTGGAATCGGACGTTGATATATTTACAGTGTCGAATACCTCTTTTGCGGCTGCATATTGCTTTTCAAGCTCTGCAACAATTTGTTTTTGTAGTTCTAATTGTTGTTTGATTGCTTCTAAACTTGTAGAATTTGCGTCAAATTGAAATATACCAGAAGTCGCCTTTCCTGACTTCTCTATTTCTTCAATTATGGACTGTACGGATTTACCTGTTCTATTTAATTCTTCAATAAATGCTTTGGATGAATCTGTGCTATTTTCAAAAGTATTTTCGATCTTTTGGCCCGCACGTTGCATTTTTTCACTAACGTCTTCTGTCCTTTTGCCTATATCATCAATTATTTTTTCGGCCTCTGCTGCACCTTGTTTTAAACCTGAGTTATCAATACCGGTGGCCATATACAAAGCTCCTTCTCTATTTATTATGCCCATATCTTCTTTATATTTAAAATATAAGAGAACAAAGAAAAGCCCTAATCCTTATGGGATCAGGGCTGAAAAGAATTTGGAGCTTCCTCTATTACTAATTCTCAGAAATGTATTTCCACTTAAATCCTCCACTTGTTTTCCTAACTCCGCGGCAGACCTGTGAAATCTTGCTATTGTTTATACCATTCTCTCTTGCTGCTTCAGATGCACTATTATAAATCTCTATTACTTCTTCTGTGCATATGTCAATCTTAGCGACTCTCTTTCCGTTCGATAGACCAATCTTTATCCTTGTTTCTTGAGAGACAAAATGTCCTAGCATTTTCACTCTCCTTTTTTCAATAGTATCTATTGTCGGTGATTTCCCAAACATTGGGTTTTTGTCTCCAATTTTCCCCTCCGAAAGAATTCTTCTTGTAGCTTCTGATCTTTTTTGGCCCTGTAATGAAATACTACGTAGCAATCTTGTCTTCAAGCTTTGAACTGTTCCTATTTTGGCAGCTCTCAATTTTTCTCTCTGTTCTAATGACATGGGCTGGCCTTTATTCCAAGGTATGTTACCAGTTAATGATTTAGATATTTTCTTCCGAGTCTTTTTGTCGACAAATTTTTGTGTCTCTCCTAAAACATAACAAGCTTTTGCCTGACCCTTTTTTTTAAGTTTAAGGCCTATCTTTTTTTCAAAGTCATAAGCATCATTTTCTCTTTCAAAATATTTTATGATTTTAAAATCACATTCATATTTATTCCGAATATTTTTAAAATAATTATTTCGATCTTTCATGCTCATTACTCGATTGTTCGAACCTTTACCCACATAAAATATTTCATTCGTATTAGTAATATACCAGATATATACATAATACTTCTTAACAATATTACCGCTTTTAGTCATTTTATGAAATTAGCATTAATATACATACCTTCATCCATTTTTCATCTGAATTTTCAAAAGACTGTCGTTTTTGATATTTTTTTGTATTAAAGTTTTAATGAATAAATTCTGTTACTTACATCTAAAAATTGGGGGTAGAAATAAAAGAGTAATAAATTTATTCCTAATTTCGTATGATAACTTAATTTTTATATTATGGAAAATATTAATGTGTTTTTGACAGTAATTCTCTTAGTGTTTGGGGTACTTCAAATAATTCTATTCTTTAAAATCTGGGGTATGACTAATAATACTATGGAACTAAATCAAAAGATCATCCCCCAGGAAAAATACGATGCAATAAAAGAAGCTAAAATAATGTACTACAAGGGTGATTTTGATAAAGCTAAAGACATCCTAGATACTGCTTTTTATCAAAGACTAATTGAATTGTCAGAAAACGAATATCTATTTGACTCTAAATATCCAAAATTAGAAGCTAAGCTTCGACCAATTTATGAAACAATGGGTATAGATTCTCCCGATTTTGAAAAATACAGAAATATAGAAAATGTTTAGTATACAAAAGCAAAATGCAAACTAATAAATGCTAGTTTTTCTCTTAAAATATAAGCGCCGTACTATCTTCACAGACGATACGGCGCTTGAGTACGAAATACTATGAAAAATACCCTACATTTCAAAATTCAACTTAATATATAAAACTAAATACTCTTTACTTTTTTTATTCGTTTCGGCTGGCCTGTGTCGAAGTCTATTACTGTAGTCCATTCTTCACCCTCATTTATTTCTTCCTCTCCATTGATGGTCTTATTACGCTGATTCATCGAAAAGTTATATTCTTTGAGCATGGACATGATCATGCAGTAACTGCTATTTAAGGTTTGTTGATGGGTATATCCGAAAGCTTCGTTTGCCAGTACTAAAAGGGCAAAGCTGCTTTGAGCCATGTTTCCTTGTTTTTTTGAAGGGCTATTATCTCCCTTTCGTCGAGCGGGCTCACAGCTTCCATGGCTGTGATAGTATTCAAAAAAGACGATGTCCCCAGACGGTAGATGATCGCATTAAAGAGGATATATATATCTTCCCATGTACAACTTTCTTTAAGCACTTTCTTAAACCATTCGGGCATGTCACCGTTGTTGTTATGAATGCCTATATAAATGATCTCAAGAATAAGCTTATCGTACCTTTCCATCACTTCGGCTATATCCGTATTAAAATCCTTGCCGATTGCTGCTTTTGCCAATTCAAGATCTTTGCACTCTATCATTGCCAATAGTGGCTTTAAACGAAACCATGTGCTTACGGTAGCAGGGCGAATAACTATATCCTGACCGACTTTGTCAACTTTATCCGACGGCACATTCCTGAATTCAAAAGGAATCTTTATCGATTTATCGACAGCTGCATCGGACTCCCGAAATAACATTTGTTTTACGCTCATTTTTTTTACTTTAAAATATAAAGGGTATCGTAAAACACGACACCCTTTACTTCTCATTTCATTACTTGCTCTTCAATTAACCTTCAGGAGGTGTTACAGGTTTCACTTCCCTTGTGAATGATGTTTTACGAACTCCTGCGGATGTCACAGGTGCTATAATTGTAGCACGTACCAACATCAGGTCGGTTGCTTCTTCTCCCGGAGCTTGAGACAGACGAGCGAAAATAGATGCTTTCGGAATTACATATTCGGTATATTTACCTTCATAATCCGCTGTCTGCATCTTAATACTCTTGGTAATATTAGGAGCATCAATCGGAGCTTCCCATTTATCTCCGGTAACAGTACCTCCCATAAAATCCTTTTGTTCCTGAGCTGTTGGTGAAGGAATGGCAAACTCTACACTTGATATGTCAGTTACCCTGTTAATCAAAGCCCATGGTTCTCTTTGGCCCATTGCTTTAAATTGTACTTGAGAACCGTCTGCGAAATTGAATACGACAGAGCCCTCGTGAATTGTCGGATATTGGGTATATGCTGCAGCAGGAACTCCATCACCGGGAGTACCAGCACCAACATATTTCATATCCACTGCTAAACTTCTTGATTCAGGCATAATTTTATTAATTTAATTCTGTTATTACTTCTATTCGAATATTTGTACAATCGAAGCCTGCTTTGTATTCACCCATAGGTTCCGACCATACGATCTTTGATTTCCAGTACATACCTTTCGGTACAATTATATTCTCTTTTATAGCTTTCTCGATGGCTCTTTTGGTCGATTTCATCAGTGGTATATCAGGCGTTCCATCATCATACTTCTTGCTGAATATATTGACATTGACAACAGGTGCTTTATTGACATAATCCTTTGACTCCATACCGGTAGTACCCACCACAAAGTGATTGTTTTCTTCTCCTGTTATGGAATTACCTTCATAGCCCACAAGGCCAGTGTTGGCACTTTCTGCCGCTGCGAAGATTATATCTATTATATCAAATTCATCTGCCATATTTAAGCTGCTAAGCGGTTAAACAATTATTCAACTTGTTTTTAATTAATTCGAGTACTCCATTGTAAATATCATACAGGTCTTTCTTGTCCTCTTGTCCTTCCCATTCCGAGAAGCTGTTACCCTCGAAAAACTTCCAAGAAAACACTAGCTTTGCTCTCCTTGATAATTGCAGACTATTGAATATACTTCTTACTTGTTGCATTTTTAGCAGTATATCTCCTGATCTGTCCTGTTCCGTATCTTCTTCATCGATCAGATCTAACCGTTGAAAGTCAATATTTGCATCTATCGGTAATGATCTGTATTTATGCTGATAGGGTGAAGTCGGTGACTGAATGTTTAATTTTATCATCTGCAGGACAAAGAAATCAAGTTCCCGGTATTGTCCCTTCTTGCTTTCGTACAATTGCAGGATATAGGATTCATTGGTCCCGCATTTCTCTATAAGCATCGCCAGAACTTCATTCAATACATCGACAGCCTCTTCATTCATCCCATGATGTGAGCAATGGTAGACTGCATAATCGAGCCAACGATCATATCTTTCGGAAATATATTTATTTATTATTTGATTTGCCATCGGCCAATTCCAATTTAAAAGGGTGTATCATCTTCTCTCTGGTTCTCAAAACCTTCATTCGGCTTAATCGGTGAAGGGCCATAATCGATTGACGACTGAGAATCATAATTATCCCATATCTTCTTGTAATTATTGTCATGATGAAAAATGACAGGTTGGTTCCTGGCTCCTTCCCTGTATTTTGATATAATTAGCTTTCCTCTACCTTTCCATGGAATACCTTTACTGTCTTGTACATCCGGATTATAGTAATCAGGCTTATGGATGAATAGAACGATATCTGCATCCTGCTCGATGTCGCCCGATTCCCTCAGGTCTTCAAGTTGTGGTTCCTTTACAGCCGTTCCTTTCATTGGCCTATTCAACTGTGAAAGAAGAATGATAGGGATATCAAGTTCTTTAGCCAGGTTCTTTAATTCTCCTGTGATATATCCTATTTCAATTTGTCTGGACTGGAATTTCAGGTTTGTTCGGATTAATCCCAGATAATCTATTATCATCAGTTTAAGCTTCCCTTGTCGGTATAATCTCCGGGCTTCGGACTTCATGTTGTTTAGATAGCGTATATTATGATGATCGGCTATATTTAATTTCATATTCCATAATTGGCCCGCCTTTTCGTCAATAGCTGTCCATTCTTCCATGCTCATCTGTCCGCTTTTCAGGTGACGGCTGTTGATACGATCGTCCTCAAGCAGATAACGATTCACAAGCTGTGTCCTTTTCATTTCAATGGAGATAAACAAAACATCTTTACCTGCTAAGGCTGCCGCTTTAGCAAACGAAAGAGAATGTTGTGTTTTACCCATACTCGGACGTGCACCCAATATGATCAGATCCGGAGCAGACCATCCTCCTGCAAAAATATCATCAAGTGAACTAAGCCCTGTAGGTATAGCGAGCTGTATACCTTTACCTCTTAATTCTTGCACTTTGGCTGCTGTTTGCAAAGCGTCACTTAATGCTTCATCCATCGGTACCGACTGAAAATTCCCGGAAGAAGAAGTAAGCTCAGTCAGTGACATTTCTAAGCTTTCTATAATCTCTGCGATATCTTCTGTTTCGTCGTAGGCCTTTGCCGATATTTCCGATGCTATCCGGATAATTTCCCTAGATTTTGCCTTCTGCTGTACAATTTGAGCATGATAAACAATATGGGCAGCCGATGCTACTTTTTCTGTTAATTGGGATATATACAGAGGCCCTCCGATCGATTCAAGTTCACCACTTGATTTTAGATATTCGGCCACTGTCAGCATATCGACAGGTTTCCGCTGTGTAGCAAGCTGTAAAATTGCTTTGTAGATAATCTGATGTGCCTCTAAATAGAAATGTTCAGCTTGAAGGATATTCTCCACATCGAAGTATGCTTTTGATTCGATCAGTAACGATCCAAGTATAGCTTCTTCCAGTTCTATTGCCTGAGGTTGAATTTTACCTACTATTTCAGTCGACAACGGCTGGTCCTGCTGCCGGTTGTTGTGTTTTTTCTGTTGCTGTTTTGCCATAAATATTTTCTCTGTTATTCCATGTACCTAACCTGAGAGCTAAGTCCCATGTTGATTGCTTGTCTATTCTCATTCTTGTCTGTTGCTTATTCATTTCCGTCCAATAGTCGAAAAATGCCCGGATCATTTCTTTACCGTATCTGGGTACATAAGGCCTAAGAGAATCATAAAATTCATTTTTACGCTTGAGTGTAGCAGCTCTAGCTGCGTCAAGTTTCTTGATTTGTTCTTTTGCTTTAGCTTCCAATTCAAGACGTTTCAATTCTTCCGCTTTCTTTTTACTCTCGTTAGAGAGTTTTTCTTTATCTATTACTGTAATATTATTTCCTTTACTTTGTGTATTACTGTCGGCAGTAATAGAGTTATTGTTATCATTAACTCCGTTATTGCAAACATTAATTAATAAATAAGGAAATACTTCATTTGTCTTTCTTCTCTTTATAGCTTCAAAATATCTGGTCTGAATTCCGACACTTGTTAGAATCTTATCCGAATCAAACAGAGATTGGTCGTAGAACCCCCACTTGACTAAGCGACTCACAATTTGGTCTATTAATTCAGCACTGACACCGGGCAGGTTTTTAAGGAGCTTCATCTTTAGCATCTCATTCCACTGTAAGAAGTACCCATTACGGTATACCGCACACAGCAGCTTTATTGTCGCTATCTCTCCTTTAATCCCGAATTCGCCCGATATCGCACCTATCTTTTCATCTTCGAAGAAATCAATATCGAAAGGGAAATAATCAAGTCCTTTTTTCAATGGTCTTGCCATAGCTTACTTCATTTCTTTAAGTCGTTTCTGTAGATACTCGATCAGTTCTTCGACCTCTTGTTTATCTAATGATACACAAATTGGATCTTCTCCAGAATCTTCTATCCAAATCTGGAGTAATTGATCTTCATTAAATGGATAAACTTCTAAATTAGTACCTCTGTCACCGTCATTTATCTTCAATATTGTTGCCATATCTGTAATCTTATTTAAAATCTAACTCAGTTTGTTTTCTCTTATCCAGTTCTGTCTGGTATTCTCTCATAGCTTCACGGGTGAATGTCTCATTTTTCATTAATCCGAAAGGAAGAATACCGCATAATCTTGCTTCGCATCGGATAATACCGGATTTAAGCTGCTGCTGTGACATCTCTTTTAGTTCCATTCTTTTTCGGTTTAAGACGTTCTTTAATTTGTCTCATGTTTTTATTCATAAGAGTGAGAATCCGATCATGGTACTCGCTCAGCCCGTTTCGTTGGCCTCGACACTGAACTATTTTCATATTCTTTATATCAATCTCTATAGTTTCAAGTATAGATTCGTTAATGCGTGCCGATAGGATCAGGCAATCAGCTTTTTTGAAGTATTCGTTGGTATAGACACAGTGATGTAAAGTATCACCCTCTTGTTTGAAGTCTTCGATACTTTGTAGAGGAATAATTTGTATAAGGCTATCACTGATATGTATGTCCAAGAATGGCTGAATAAATTTTTGATATTTTACAGCTAAGCCTTCAAGTTCTTTTTTCTTCTTTTCGGGCCTATCTCGTTTTTGTCTTTCGACTAATATCTGATATTCTCTATTTAAGTTCTTGGGATATGAAAAGCCCGCTTCTTGAAATTCTCCGAAATACTTTAAAATACGGATATAGTCTCGCTTCATTTCTTCTATCCTCATTACTTCACGCTTGCGCTTCATATAGATATCATGTTCTTTCTTTAAATCTTTAGGACATACATAATGAGCATTATTTAAATCTTTTTTGAAGTATCGTAAAAGATCAAGGTAATCGAACCATATTTTCACATCTTTGATTTTATACTTATTTCTCAAGCATATTTTAACCGACGGCCAATAATTATAAATTTCATGTTTAAGACTATAATCACAATAGCAACCTAACAAATCATATCGTTTTGCTTTCAATAAAGTTTCAGCCTTTGGGTTCTCTGGTACAATCTTTATTGCTTCCAGAAAAGTAAGCCCTTCTAAATTTTTATTGATACCATACTTTAGATACTCAGTCTTAAATATTGAATCAGGATGATATTTTTGAGGATATATATCATATTTTCGTTCATCTTTTTTATTCTGAATCTCCATATAACCACCCCATGAATCACAATACCAATTGACAGTATGTCTGCGAGCAATAACTTCCCTCTTGCCATTAGATAATATCCAATGTTGCAGTATTTCGGATATATAATACTTTGTAGATACCCCCGATTTATGATAAGATCGCAACTCAAAATTTCGGATCACCTGAAACTCACCATATATCTCGGCAGAAGCAATGTAAGTTCGTTGCTCGGCGGTCCGTTTCCTCGTCTGCTCTACCTTCAACTTAGTATGACAGTGAGGGCAAACGGCGTGCTTGCGGCTTACAAGATCGGGGGAGAATGCCTCCCCACAATCCATACAAATAACTCTTGTCTTGGTAGCGAATCCTTTATGCTCTAATATATCTTTCTTGGCCCAAGAGAGCATTTTGTTTTCAATGTTTGATAAATACTTACTGTTTTCAAGCACCTCAAATTGAAGCTTTGTTTTCGGTTTCATATCTGCACCTCCTTTCTGTCAATCAGTTTATAATCATACACCCACACCCAAGGGTTATTATCCCAAGTATCTTTGCCATCAATGGAATTGATAAGAGCTTTATATGCTTCTTTAGCTGTTAGGTACTTCTTTATTTTTCCTTTATAATTTCCTTTTGAGTGAAATAAACCATTGTAATAGAAAGAAGATGTTTCACCAAACCAGATCCCCTCTTTGATACAATCTTCATTAGATATATCCTGTAATCTTTCAGCACGAACAGCAGTGATTTTGATAAAATGGCGTGCGGCTGATGCAGGCATAAAGAGTTTATTTTTCCATTGCCATTTAGGCATAACACAACCTTCGAGAAAGAATGTAGGCTCATACCTATATTCAATTTGTTTTGATTCAAGGATGAAGTATGGTTCTTTCAGATATAGAATTTCACCAACATTGTAGCGAGGTTTAAGAGTTACCTTTAAATTATCTATTCCGCCAACCTTATGATATATTCCAAAGAATCCATTAGCAAAAGGCTTAATTATTTCATTTTCCAAAGGTTGATTTACAATAATCCTTCTTGTCTCAGTCTTTGTCTTTTTGACCGTCTTGTCATGCAACGGCTCTATAAAGCATATTCCCTTCATAATCAAAACAAGCTATATTGTCCAACATCTGATTTCTTAGCAGGCTTGAGCTTCAATTTAGGAACCTCAGGTTTCTTAACCTCTGTTTTGGTAGCAGAAGTTTTTACCTCAGATCGAGTGTTTGAAGATTTTTCGACTTTGATATCGTCCTCGTCGTAATAGTGTACCGCCCACCCGAAAACCTCTTCATGGGATATGACAGCACAACCGCCACTTTGCATTTTTTTTGCTCTGTCGGTTATATAGCTGCAACAGTCTTTGATATTCTTGTTTTCCTTTGCATACGTTACGGCAAAAAGAGAATCCTCTTGGGCTCGCTTGTCTAAGTATGCTTTGATTGTATCTTGAAATGAATTATTATTTGTTGTCATCATTATTGTTGTTTTTGTTGTATAGATCATAGCCGTTTTCCCATAGATTATCACTCCGAAAATGAAAGAACTCTTCAATAGGGCATGAATAGCCTTCTTCTGTAATAATTTCATTATTCTTTATAGATATCCATTCGTCAGGAGAAAAGAAGCGATGAGACACTTTTTTGCCATCTTGCATCGCTTTTAATGCTTCTTGCTTTGTCATGACTTCTTATCAAATTCGGTCATAATCTTCCATAACTTTTTGTAGAACTTCTCATCAGGAACTTTCCCCTCGATTGATTCACCAAGGGCTACGAAGAATGCACTACAAGGCTTCATATTATTAAAGTCGATAGCAAACTTTGCGATCGCTTTTGCTTGAGTAGTATCGAGTTCATCCAATCCGGATAAATCACGTTGATTCGATTCCAATATTTCGAGAGCTTTTTCAAGTCCTTGCTTGGCTCCGGCATTCTCTTCCTTTTTGATATTATCGAGTTTCAGAATGAGCTTTATCCTTCTTATTAAATCGGGCTTCGTCATAGCTTAGTTGTTTAGCATCATTGGCATTAATAAATATGTCAGCTTATCCTCTGATTCTTCATCAACAGGTGTAATAAGTGAAGCCCGGCTTGGGTCTGAAAACGACATTTGAAGATCAGATGAAGGAATAGCAGAGATCAGTTCTGTAAGAAAGTGACCTTTGAATCCTATCGCCATTGCTGTTCCTGTATATCCACAAGCAACGGTTTCATCAGCAGCTGTAGAAAAGTCGATATCTTGAGCTGATAGTTTGATCAGATCTTTCGATAGTTCGAGTTTAACCAAACTACTGGCTTGATTAGCAAATACAGATACCCGCTTGATGGCTCCGTTAAGGTCTGCTTTACCAATAGATAATATTTTATCATTATTCTGCGGGAGAACAGAACGATAATTAGGATAGTTACCTTCTTGTAAGGTCGCAATTATACTCTCCGATCCATATTCTAGTCGGACTGAATTATTATTGACGAATATGTTTATTAATTCATCGGTTGGCTTGATTAAGCCTTTTAAAATGGTTGCGATTTTAAGAGGAAGGGCAAAGCTTATTTTCTCTGTCATTGATTCGTCCCGAAGTTCCAACAAAGCAAGCTTATGACCGTCAGAAGCTACAAAGCTGATTTGTCCTTCTACAATATCCAGATAGACAGAGGTCATTATCGGACGAAGATCATCAGTAGATGCACAGAAGATCGTTTTCTCTATTCCGTTTAATAAGATCTTAGAAGGTATTGAAATTTTAGTTGCATTGGTAACATCTTTTTCTTTGGGAAATTCTTGAGGTGATAGCCCTGCGAGTTCAAACTTACCGCCTTTGTACTTGACAGTGACAGCTAACTTTTCATCAATGGCAATTGTGATAGGCTGTTCCGGTAATGTCTTTAGGGCCTCAATCAATAACTTTGGTTCAACACAGATGGAAACATCGTTGTCGATTAATATTCCTTCGATTGATGTATTTATTCGGCCGCTATGATCGGCTGCCGAAATCTTAACCTTTCCTTCTCGGATATCCAAGAGGATATTATCCATGATAGGAAGTGTGTTCTTTGGTGAGATAATTTTACTTACCGACTGTAGCCGGCTTAATAATTCTGATTTTGAAAATGTAATTGTTGTCATAGTGCCTTTTGATTTTGAAGGCTACCTGACAAAGTGTTGTAGAGGTTTTTAAAAGAAAGTATGAGGTAGGTATATAAACACAAAAAAGCCAAATCTCATACTTTCGTATAAAATTCGACTCGCTAAATCCTTTGCAAATATAAAAAGTCTATTTTAATAAAAAAATATTTTCACTATTTTTTATCTTCTCCTTTGAAATATGGATGGTCTTTTAATCGCTTAGCATTGTCTTCAGCAGATACTTTAATGTAGTTTAGTGTTGTCTCAGCCTTAGAATGTCCGAGAAGATCTTGGATAAACTTAATATCTATCCCCGCGAGATACATATTAGTCGCTCCAGAACGACGAGCTGTATGTGATGTAATGAATTTATATTTCGGTGCAATTGTGCTATCCCTTTGATTTTTTCTTGTTTTGGTTAACAAGACTTCTTCATTAATTCCGGCAAGTTTACCAATCTCTTTTATTTGATCATTATGTTTTTGCCCAGATATAGGATAAGGTAGAATATTTTTCCTTCTTTTCAGAATTTCCTTAAGTAGATAATGCATTGGAATATATACTTTTTTATCCTTTTTCAATGTCCATATACCTACAATATCGTCATGAAAATTTGCATTTTCAAGCCTGGAATAGTCAGAATGACGAAGAGCTGTAAAACAACCGATCAAGAAACGATCTCGTTCTTCGTTTAGCGATTTTATAGCTCTATTGAGATTTTGTGGTCTTGAATCATATCCGTTCTCAACTAGAAGTTTCTCAGTAAATTCAATATTGTAAATTTTAGTCAGTTCATCAATTGTAAGGTATATAGAATCTGTCTGCTCTCTCTCTGTCTTAAAATCTTCTACCTCATGAGAACTAAACGAATGCAATCCTTGCTTTTTGGACTGATTCATAAATGTTTTAATATCTTTAGTTAATCCTCCAATATAATTCTTTGTATAAAACACATCTTCCTCTCCTTTTTTATAGCTTGAACCTAGCATCCAATTTCTAAACTGATTATAGAAATCAATATTTATATCAATAAACCGCAGTTTTACTTTAAATTTATTCTCGAATAATATCAACTTGTTAATAGTTGTACCATAACTCTTTTTAGTCTCTGGTTTACGAGAGCATTCTTCCATATAACGTTTTGCAAAATCGACAAAATACTGTTCTGACTCATTGTCTGAAATACCTCCAACTTCGACGTTACGTTTTCTTATTTCATCAACAATAGCATCTTTTACCATTTGTTGAGTTGGTGTAATTAACCCCCAATTATTAAATATTTTCTCAATAACATCGGCCCATTCATCAAGTCTCTTATTTATAAATGAAGCTTCAGGGTATTCGCGAACAATCCTACACCTATGTGTTGATGTATTCCAATATTTTACAAGGATTATTTCTCCAACATAAATAGGATATCGTTGTCCTTTATATCTTACAATAGCTCTTACACTACTTTTTTTCTTAGATTTATCTTTTAAGAAGTAATTAATATCCATATCTTGGGGAAACGTTAAGGGGAACGATTAAATTGTATTTATAAATAAACGAATACAAAATAAATAATATTTATTGTCTGATCTACTGTTTTTTTTAATTATTAAAAGCTAGGAAATTATTTTAGAGTGCTTTCGCCGTGCGCACTATCGCTTCTACAAGCCCATTGATTAACAATAGTTTTTCAATGGGTTTTGTATTTGTAGAAATGTTTGTTGAGACAATTCGGTAAAACCGAGATTGTAAAAAAGGGAAGGAGTATATTGAGTTGGTTTTTTCCAGATTTTCCCAGTCGGAAAGGGAGTTACTAAATCCGAATCTGAAGTATATTTTATAGGATGGTTCGGGTATTGTTATTTTAGGAAGAAGCCAGTGTAAAGCATTTTCGTATTGTTTATATTTTTTAATCTTATATCTTTTGCCTTGCCATGCTTCGTTAACTGAGAGGGGCTTAATGTCGATACGTATTAAATCTCATTTTGTCCAAAACCAAATAAGTAAGATCAAAGCAATTAAGGTTATTAAAAATAAGTTTAGCAGCTTATGTAGGTTATTATCTTGTCTCATTTTTCATTTATTTCATTTGAGTATAGTAAATACAACGAAATCGCTTTATCCTTAAAATATTAATAAATAAAACTTTAAGTAGTTGCTATTCAACTTTACATCCATGAGGTGATTGCTTGAAGTATTTGTAGAGAGTGTCAGTTCACATAAATTCATTCAATAAAAATCCTTGACTATAAAACAAAAGGTAGAGGAATGATTCTTTCACTCCTGTATTTTTTAACTATTCCTTTTTATATAATTATGAGCTTTATTTGTCTTCAATTTTGCTCTATGTCGTTGTTCAGGAGGCAAGTTACAATAAAAAAATAGGACTGCCAAATCTTAAACAAGAATACTTTTTGGAGTTAAATTAAGGAAATATAGGTACAAAAAATAAGGATATTCATCACGAATATCCTTATTAATATTTGGTATGTATCAGATTGTATTACTCTACACCTCCTCCAAGCGCCCTGTATAAATTAACAGTTGCCTGAAGCTGTTCGAGCTTATCATTTACCTGTCCAAGTTGTGCTTGCAACAGATTTTGCTCCGCGTTTAGCACCTCTGTATAATTCGCCTCTCCGGCTTTAAGCAACACTTTAGTATCATCCACTGCAGTAAAGAGAGCTTCCACTTGTTTTGCTCTATCTTCGTTTTTACGTAACGATGATTCGTAAGTATACATTATATCAGAAACTTCTTGTCCTGCTTTTAAGACTGTTTGCTCAAATGTTAACAGTGCTTCTTCCTGTTGAGCTTTAGCCACTTTATATTGTCCTCTCAACTGATTTCCTGCAAAAATAGGTTGCGTTAAGCCTCCTACTATATTAGCTAATATATTGGCTGGTTGAAAAAACTGAGACAATGTATTAGAAGCATAACCTATTGTTGACGTACCCAATGTTAATGAAGGATACAAAGATCGCTGAGCAACATTCCTCATTTCAAATGCATATCTGAATCCCATTTCAGCTTGAATTACATCAGGACGCTTCGCCAACATTTGAGCTGGTATGCCATATTGCAAATGAGAAGGAACAGGTTGATCTTTGATAGCAGTTCTATATACCGGACCTGGCTTGCGACCAACAAGAACAGAAAGAGAATTCTCCAATTTTCTTATTTGGCTCTCAAGTGTAGGCACGCTAACTTGCGTATTATACAACAACGCTTCACTCTGTTTAACACCTGCACGGTTGAGCAATCCAGCCTGCATCATGTCCGTCATAGTAGCCGTAGATTCTTTAAGCAAACCTATGGTTTCCTTTGTAATCTTCAGTTGCTCATCCAAAGCCAATAGGGAATAATAAGTAGTTGCGATATTGGCAACCAATGATGTCTGTATCAAGTTACGATAAGCATGTGTACTAACCAAATTAGCATACTGAGCTCTCGACTTACTACTAAGTTTTCCCCAAAGATCGGCTTCCCATTGTACGGCAAAACCCAATCCAAACTGAGTCCCGGTTTCATATCCTAAGACCCTCTCTTTTCCGTTTTTAATACTTCCCCGAGTGTGCGTCACCTGACCGGCTAAAGCTATAGTTGGGAAATACGCAGATTTAGCAACCACCAGACCTGCTTCAGCTTGTTGGATTCTGGTATAAGCTATTCTCAGATCAAAGTTATTAGCCAATCCTTCATCAATAAGAGCCTGAAGGGCAGGATCTGTAAAATATTCCCTCCACGGGATATTTGCAATCGTAGTAGTATCTGTGGGATTTTCTCCCCTAAACATATCTTGCGAGTCTATTTCAGGAGCTTTATAGTTACTTACTATTCCGCAGGAGGTGAATCCCATTGAGAGTATTACTCCCAACAGAACTACACCTTTTATATATTTTCTCTTCATTGTTATTGGTTTTTATTAATAAACTCATCATTAGAGTTAATCATACCCGATTTACTTATCTTATCCTGTATTGTCTGGAATATAATATATAGGGAAGGAATAACTAGTACCCCAAGCATAGTCCCAATAAACATACCCCCTACAGCACTAATACCGATCGATCTGTTACCGATAGCTCCTGCTCCTGATGCAAACATCAGTGGTAATATACCTGCAATGAAAGCAAAGGAAGTCATCAAGATCGGGCGAAGACGTGCTACAGCTCCGTTTACGGCAGCTTCCACAATACTCATACCTTGCTGACGTCGCTGTAATGCATATTCCACAATAAGGATAGCATTCTTTGCCAGCAACCCGATTAACATAATCATCGATATTTGGACGTATATGTTATTTACAATTCCTCGCGAAAGACCGAATATCATCAAGAATATAAATACTCCGGCAAGACCCACCGGCAAAGAGAATAACACGGCCAATGGTATAATATAACTTTCGTACAAGGCAGACAGCAATAAATAAACGAATATCAAACAAATGCCAAATATTAATATTGTTTGGCTTCCACTACCAGCCTCCTCTCGAGTCATACCTGAATATTCGAAAGTATACCCATCAGGGAAAATAGATTTATCTTGAGACCATTCTTCCAATAGACGTAATACGTCACCGGTACTCTTTCCATCAATTAGGTTAGGTATAACGGTCAAGTCGATAGATGAATACATATTGAATCGGCTCAATGTTGGAGGAGCTACAATATCTTCTACATGAAGAAATTCTGTAATTGGAGCCATCTCTCCGGATTTTGTCTTCACAAACAAACCACTCAGATCATCCCATTTTCTTCTATATTCAGGAGATGCTTGCAGTACCACCCTGAATTGTTTTCCATACAAGTTGAACGTTGAAGCATATGAACTACCTACATAAGCCTGCAATGATCCCATTACTTCACTAAGAGTAAGACCGGCTGCTTTTATCTTTGGCAAATCGGCAGATATCTCTTTCTGAGGGAAAGCAGGGTTAAAGTTGGTCATGGCCATAAGGACAACATCATTCCTAGCCCGCAGTTTTTGAAGGATATTTTGAGCAACATCATTAAATTTGTTGATATCACCTCCCGTACGGTCTTGCAATTGCATCTCAACCCCTGCTCCCAACCCAAAACCTTGAAGGGTTGGAGTGGCCACAAAGAAGAAGGTCGCACCCTTTATCTTGCTTGTCTTTTCTTTGAGGATTGCAGATACTTCGTTTGTTGACAATTTACGGTCATTCCAAGGTTCCATTTTCACTACTAGGGTACCGTAAGAACTGTTCATACCAGCCATAAAGTTAACCCCTGTAATGTTTGTAACACTCTTAACACCTTCTATATCATGAGCTATTTTAACAACCTCGCCAACAACAGAATCTGTTCTCTCCAAAGAAGATCCCGGAGGTAATGTTACAAAGGCAAGTACACCACCACTATCTTCATTAGGCACAAAACCTGTAGGTAACAGCTTCATCAATCCGAATAAAACAACTGACGATACGATGATTATAGCTACTGTAATCCAACGATGTCCTTTTCTTCCAAGGAAGTGAAGACTCTTCTTGTACTTTTGAGTCGCACTGTTGAAAGTCATATTAAAGTAATAATAGAAGCGTTGGATGAAACTTTTGCTCTTATGCTCCTCATCATGTGGCTTCAAAAAGAGAGCACACAAAGCCGGACTCAAAGTCAATGCATTGACCGCCGAGATAAGAATTGCAATAGAAAGAGTTAGCCCGAACTGCTTGAAGAATATACCTGAAGTTCCTCCAATAAAGCTGACCGGAATAAACACCGCCGACATTACAAGTGTAATAGATATAATGGCAGGTGCAATTTCTTTCAAAGCGGTCATCGTAGCTACTTTCGGATCTTTTTCTCCGGCATCGAGCTGCGCATGTACCGCCTCGACGACGACAATAGCATCATCCACCACAATACCGATAGCCAACACGAGAGCAAACAGTGTTAATAGATTTATAGAGAACCCAAACACCTGCAAGAAGAAGAACGTACCGATAATGGCAACAGGAACAGCTATAGCGGGAATAAGAGTAGATCTTATATCCTGCAAGAATACAAACACGACTATAAACACCAATATAAAGGCTTCAATCAACGTATGGATTACTTTCTCTATAGACGCATCCAAAAACTCACTGGAGTCCATTATATAATTAATCTTAACTCCCGAAGGCAATGTTTTTTCTGCATCATTCAATACAGCCTTAACATTCTTAATAACCTCCTGGGCATTTGATCCTGCAGTCTGGTTGATCATTATAAATACAGACTGATTCTTGTCTGTTTCTGAAACAACGCTATAACTCAACGAACCCAGCTCAACTTTAGCGATATCCTTCAATCTCAAAATTTGTCCGTCTTGAGAGCGTAATATGATATTACCAAATTCTTCTTCGGTTTTCAGTTTTCCTGTATATCTCATCGTATATTGGAACGACTGATCACTATTTTGCCCCAATTCACCCGGTGCTGCTTCTATATTTTGATCTACTAATGCTGCTGAAACCTCTTGTATAGAAATCTTATATGCAGCCATTACGTCAGGCTTTAACCAAACACGCATCGAGTAGTCCCTTGCGCCAAACACACTGGCATTACCAACACCATATACACGCTTTATCTGAGGTAAGATGTTAATGTTAGCATAATTCTGAAGGAATTGACCATCATAATCAGGGTTATTTGTGCTCAAAGTCAAACCTAATAGTGTACTATTCTGCTGTTTTGATACAATTACCCCTAGCTGAGTCACCTCTTGCGGAAGCAACGGTGTAGCACGTGCAGCTAGATTTTGTACGTTTACAGATGCAATGTCCGGATTAACACCTTGCTTAAAGAGTATCTTAATGGTAGCCGTACCATTACTGGCTGACGATGTCATATATGTCATCCCTTCCACACCGTTTATCTGTTCTTCGAGGGGAATAACCACACTATTCAATACCACATCCGCATTTGCACCCGGATAGGTAGCCTGAACCTGTACTGTCGGAGGTGCAATATCCGGATATTGTTCTATTGGCAACGTTGCCAACCCAATAATACCTAATACTACAATGATGACAGAAATAACAGTAGAAAGCACAGGTCTTTCTATAAATGTCTTTAACATTATTTCCTTATTTTATTTATTAAATAAATTATCTATTTCTTGACAATAATTCTAGCACTGTCAGACAATGTTGCAATACCGTCTACTACAACTCGGTCGTTAGGCGCAAGTCCGTTTGTAACAACGTATCTTTTGCCATCAGGCGTAGCAGCAACATCTATAAGAGTTTGAACAGCTATAGAATCACTAACAACTTTATAGATGAGCAATTTATTTTGTTTGGTCAATGTAGCTGCCTGCGGTACAACAAGAGCCTTTTCAATGTGCTTAGGAATCAAAAGATTTCCGCTGAAACCACTACGCAAAAGACCTTCAGAATTAGTAAATTCAGCTCTTAAGTTTACAGAGCCGGTAGTTACATTCACCTGACCTGATATCGTTTTAATAACTCCTTTTTCCGGATACATTGTTCCATCAGCCATTCTCAGCGATACCTTAGGCAAATTCTTTATCTTTTCAGCCTGATTTTTTCCCGGCAAGTTAGCTAACAAGGAAACAAGATCTTTTTCATTCAATGAGAAATAAGCAAACACACTTCCTATGCTCGAAACTGTAGTTAAAACATTTGAGTTATTAACCAAGCTTCCTTGACGAAAGGCGATGGTTCCAACAACTCCATCAACAGGGCTTGTCACATTTGTCCAGCCTAATGTTGCATTAGCATTTGCCAAAGTAGCCTCAGCCTGGTTCTTTGTTGCCAGAGCCACATTGTATGCATTTTGATAAGTTGCCAACTGTGTTGTACTAACAATGCCTTTGTCTGCCAATGGTTTAATTCTGTCTACATTCAGTTTCGCTGTTTGTAACTGAGCTTCGGCACTGGCAACTGCAGCCTTCGCTGTTGTTACAGCCTGGATAGCTGAAGGCGAGTTAATCTTAAACAATGCTTGCCCTTTTCTTACTACAGACCCCTCGTCTATATAAATAGCATCAATAAATCCATCTATACGCGGTCTGATCTCAATATCTTCCTGGCCTTTGATAGTAACCGGATATACAGACTCCAGCTCTACACTTTCTTCACTTAGCACGGCTGTTTTATATTCTTGCGGTGCCGTATTAGTCTGCGCAAAAGGATTGGCTCCTCCACCACAAGATGATGTTATAACCATTAGAGCCATTGCTCCAAAAACAATCTGTCTTAAATTCATACCTAATCAATATTTAATTACCTGTTGTTACTTTATTAAATCGTTCTATTTCTTGTAAAAGAATCTGTAATTGAGTTTTCAGTGCTTCACAATCAATATTCTCAAATAATAAGCTTTGCCCTTCCCTTACTTTAGCAATAGCTCTTTCGAAGAGTTCCGAGCCTGATTTGGTCACTTCCACAATTCGGGCTCTGGTATCTGTTGCACTTTCCCTCCTACTTATAAGGCCTTTCTTTTGAAGATTTCTTAATATAGTAGAAGTAGTCATAGGATCAATGCCTGTCTCTTGCGACAGAATAATTTGTGTAGCTTCAGTATTTTCTCTCGACATATGATAGATCGCTCCAAGCAACTCCAATTGTGACCCTGTTAGACCAAATTCACCTAACAGGCGGAGCTTCCCTCTCTGCCAATATTTAGAAACTTTCCAAATTAAATAACCTATATCATCATTGGAATCTTCTAACTTATTACAATTTCCCACCATTCAATAGTTTTTATATTTCGGGACAAAAGTAATAAGCACACTTATTATAAGCGCACAATGCAACCAAATTAATTTACAATATTAACGTTTTTTAAAAAATAAATAACATTCATTTACAAAAAAAATGCCTTTTCGCTATTATAATTTACGAAAAGGCGCTCCCAGTAAGAGAATACAAAATTTACTATTTTACATTTTCCTTGATATATACATCAAAAATATCACTTCCGGAAGATTCTTCAAATATTGTGAGATCAAAATATTTGACAATGCCAATAAAGTGATTTACTATTTCTGATAATATAAGTTCATATTCGGCCCATACGGTGGTATTAGTAAAGGTGTATAGTTCTATTGGTAACCCTTGAGGTCCGGGAGGCAATTGTCTTACCAGCAAAGTGAGGTTTTTATCAATCCTAGGATGGTTGCGTAAATAATATATCCCATACTGAAGAAACAAGTCACTATTTGTTATCCGATACATATTCGATAATAAGCCCTCCCGTTTAGGCATCTTCAAAAATTCCTTTTGTTTAGCTGTGATATACTCTTTTAGCCCATCAATCTCTTTATACTTCTCCAGCTCATCATCGGTTAGAAATCGTATTGTATTATGTTTTATGTTCAGTGCTCTACGAAAACGTCTTCCTCCCGAATCCTGCATTCCTCTCCAGTTTTGGAACGAGTCGGAAATCAAGGCATAAGTAGGTACGGTTGTTATTGTTTTATCAAAATTTCTGATTTTAACGGTTGTAAGATTTATCTCTTCTACATTGCCATCTGCACCATATTTGTTCATCGTAATCCAATCACCGATTTGAACCATATTATTCGTTGTAACTTGAATACTCCCGGCAAATCCCTTTATTGAATCTTGGAATAATAACATCAGAATAGCAGAAGCCGCTCCCATCGCAGCAAAAAATGTGGTAGCCGACTTGCCTGTGAGGATAGAGTAGATAACAACGGCTCCAAAAATAAACAATACGATTTGAACAACCTGAAAATAACTTTTCATAGGTTTGTTCTGGAAAGCAGGCTTTTCTTGCAAAACACCACCAAATGACCGAACAATTGACATTATAATCCAGATAACCATGAATACCATATATACATCCGTAGCTTTAAGCATCGGAGTAATCATTGTATGGAAATCATAAAATATCACGGGAATCGTCCCCCTCACAAAAGAATAGGGGCCTATCAACGCAAGATAATGCGGCAACCTGTTTTCTATTGTATAATTAATAAAAGATAGTTTTGTTATATTAACCGCTCTATGAAAAACAAAAAGCAATATCCTCCTTAATAAGTATTGCAAGCACAATACTATTATTACAACTAATGCAAATAACACAATCAGTTTGGTATATATTATCCCTTGTTCGGGAACGCCCAATCCTATCAAAAAATCTTGTATCCATAGAGCAATAGTTTTGGTTATCGAACCTGCTTCAGTCTGTATCTCCTTTGAATCCATTTCTATCATTTTATTACCTTATTTGTATTAAAATCCAATCTTCATACTTCAAAACACATAAATATATGAAATAATTCGACTTCTTCTAAAACTATTATCTCCTAAATTTTATAAAATTGCATGTTCACAACAAATATAAAAAGCCTAAATCTAACAAAAGTATATAGTATAAAAACTAAACAAACCTTAACCTTTTTTAAGGTCGAACAAGAGATAGGCAAAGAAACAAAATTCATTAAATTATCGTTAAGATTGTATTATCCTTTCTCCGCTCGATCTATAATCAGACGATCTTCTACAAATCTTTTCCGTAAGAATAAAGCAAAGACACAGATAAGATTACACAACAAATGTGAATAGAATATATCGTATCACTATTCTTATTAATCTATAAATAAACTATCTTTGCGCCTGAAAATTACTAATCGAAAAACAATATACTTATGAAACCAACCTTGTACGTACTTGCTGCCGGCATGGGAAGCCGTTATGGCGGATTGAAACAACTTGACGGTCTTGGTCCCAATGGCGAAACCATTATGGACTATTCGATCTACGATGCTCTTAGAGCTGGATTTGGAAAGATAGTTTTTGTTATCAGAAAATCATTTGATAAAGAATTTCGTGAAAAGATTATATCCAAATACGAAAAGCATATACCGGTAGAAGTAGTATATCAGGAATTAGACAACCTACCTGAGGGTTTTACACTACATCCCGACAGACAAAAGCCTTGGGGTACAAATCATGCTGTGATGATGGCTAAGGAGGTTATACACGAACCTTTTGCTGTAATCAACGCTGATGACTTCTATGGACGCGAAAGCTATGAAATACTAGCAAAACAATTAATAGCAATGAACGGAACTGAAAACCATTATTGCATGGTTGGATACCGATTAAGCAATACCTTGTCGGAAAGTGGTGCTGTAGCTAGAGGTGTTTGCGAAACAGATAACAATCATTTTCTGTCGAGCATCGTAGAACGTACCCACATCGAGCGCAAAGACGGTGTTATTCAGTACAAAGATGCAGAAAACTATTGGTTCGAATTACCTGAAAATGCTCCCGTTTCGATGAATATGTGGGGCTTCACTCCCGACTATTTCGAACATTCTGACAAGTACTTTGTTAAGTTCTTAGAAGCAAATGAAGGAAACCACAAAGCAGAGTACTTTATCCCGCTGTTAGTAGATCATTTGATTTTGAACAAAACAGCAGACGTTAAGGTATTGGATACTCCATCCAAGTGGTTTGGTGTGACATATGCTGAAGATAGAGATGGAGTAGTAGAAAAGCTTCAAAAGTTAGTAGTAAAAGGTGAATATCCGACTCCTTTATGGAAATAAACCTAAAAGGTTATTTTATACTATTTTGAAATCTTTTATCACTATTTTTTGTTACTTTTGCATAGTAATCTATAGGTGACAACACGAATTAACGAGATTTGTACACCTTGGATAGCAAAAAGGCATGAATTTCAATAAATATACATTATATAATAATAAATTTAACAACAATGGTAAGTTATAAAGACCTAGGATTAGTAAACACTAAAGAGATGTTTGCAAAAGCTGTAAAAGGAGGATATGCTATCCCTGCTTTCAATGTAAACAACATGGAACAATTGCAGGCTATCGTTCAGGCTGCTGCTGAAACAAAATCTCCGGTAATTGTTCAAGCATCAAAAGGTGCTCGTCAATATGCTAACCCTATTTTATTACGTTATATGCTACAGGGTGCTGTAGAATATGCTAAAAGTCTAGGTTGGGAAAAACCACAAATCGTGCTTCACTTAGACCACGGTGATACTTTCGATACATGTAAAGACTGTATCGATTCAGGATTCTCTTCTGTAATGATCGACGGTTCTCACCTTCCATACGAAGAAAACATTGCTCTAACCAAGAAAGTTGTAGAATACGCACATCAGTTTGGTGTAACAGTTGAAGGCGAACTTGGAGTATTAGCAGGTGTAGAAGACGAAGTTGTTGCAGAACACCATACTTATACAAGACCTGAAGAAGTAGTAGACTTTGCTACAAGAACAGGTTGCGACTCTTTGGCTATCTCTATCGGTACTTCTCACGGAGCAAACAAATTTACTCCTGAACAATGTACAAGAGATGAGAACGGTCATTTAGTTCCACCTCCATTGCGTTTCGATATACTTGAAGCTATCGAAAAAGAACTTCCTGGATTCCCTATCGTTCTTCACGGAGCGTCTTCAGTTCCTCAAGAAGAAGTAGCAACTATCAACAAATATGGTGGTGCACTTAAAGATGCAATCGGTATCCCAGAAGAACAACTTCGTAGAGCTGCAAAATCAGCTGTTTGCAAAATCAATATCGACTCTGACAGCCGTCTAGCTTTGACTGCTGCTGTTCGTGAAGTATTTGCTACTAAACCTGCTGAGTTTGACCCACGTAAATATCTTGGACCAGCTCGCGACAATATGAAAAAACTATACAAACACAAAATTGAAGCTGTGTTAGGTAGTGCAGGAAAAGCTGAATAAAAAGACTTTTATATAATATGAAAAGGGGGTTACTGATTGGTAGCTCCTTTTTTATTTTATGTTTTTTTAATCACAAACATCAAATAGTCTAAATAAATAGACGTATATTTATAGCCTATATAATTTTTTATATCATGCAACTAACGAAAGCCGAAGAACAAATAATGCAGATCCTTTGGACAATGGAAGAAGGTACTGTTCAGGATATATTAAAAAAGTTTGACGAAAACAAACCTGCACGTACTACCATCGCTACAATACTCAGCATTCTCGAAAATAAAAACTTTGTAGAACACCGTAGCGAAGGTCGCTCAAATATCTATAAAGCACTTGTAACAAAAGAAGATTATTCTAAAAAGCAATTGTTTGGCTTCGTTAAGAACTATTTCAACGGTTCTTTTTCCTCCATGGTTTCATTCTTTGCTAAAGAAACCAACCTCAGTATAGAAGAGATGGATAACCTCCTGAAAGAAACACGTGAAACTCTCGAAGAAAAAGATACTAACACTGAATAACGATGGAAGCTTTTCTTTTATATATTGTCAAATCGGGTATATGCCTAAGCATATTCCTCATCGTATATATTATCTTCCTCCGCCCTACTACCTTCTATAGATTCAATAGAATATTCTTAGTATCGGGCCTTATAATGTCATTCATAATACCGGCTGTCCGTTATACTTACGATGTATTCGTTCCTGCAGTAATGACAGTTGAAAGAACAATATCAGAAACAACCTATACCGTTCAATCACAATCGCCGGATATATGGACAATCCTCTTTATCGTATATCTGATGGGTATCTTCACTATATCGGGTCGGAATGTTATGGCATACAGAAAGCTTCGCTTGCTTGTAAAAAATGGTACACATGTGAAAAAAGACAATATTAATATAATAGAAAGTAAACAGATCAAATCGCCATTCTCTATATTAAACTATGTATTGTTAAATACTCAGAGCCTTTCCAATACAGAAAAAGAGCTAATTCTACAGCATGAAATCATGCATATCAATCAGAGACATTGGTTAGACCTCCTGTGCAGCGAGTGTATATTGCTTATACAATGGTTCAATCCTTTATCTTGGTTCTATGTACATCTACTAAAGGAAAACCACGAGTTTCTGGCCGATAAAGCAGTCATAGAATCGGGTATTTCTCCGGCAATATATCAGGCAGTACTTATCAACCAACGATTTCAGGGGCAGGTATTTTCTTTTACCAGCTCATTCAACGATCACAAACCGATCAACCGGCTAAATATGCTACGTAAAGAAAAAAGCTCGCCTTGGAAACGAATCTCTGCCCTTACTATTGTTCCTGTATTCGGAGTATTTATATGGCTTTCGGCTGTGCCCAATTACATCGTACAACCGATAGAAAATGCAATGATACCGATAAAGAAAGAGGGAAACCCTGACAAGCCTGAGATCCTTGTATTAAGAGCTAAGGACAGTATAAAAGTAGAATTGAAAGAAAAAGTCACCTTTACCAATGCCGAAGAGCTAGAACCTCTATATATTATAGATGGGATAAAGTCGCAAGATGGTATAAAAGATCTTAGCCCTGATGAGATAGAAAGCATATCTGTATTAAAAGACAAAACAGCAACAGACCACTTTGGTAATGATGCCAGAGGAGGTGCTATATTAATAAGCACAAAGAAAAAGCACAACACTCATATATCCGACTCTCTTGTTGTAACAAACAATAATTTGGAAAACAAAAAGGGTACTATATTGATTTTGCCATCAACAAAGAAAAGCGAAAAATCAAATAATTTGCCGGATCAACTATTAATACTAATAGATGGAAAAGAATCTTCGAAAAAAGATATGGACTCACTCGATCCAAACAACATAGAATCAGTGGAAGTACTTAAAAATAAGGATGCTGCTTCGGCGTATGGGAATAAGGATGTTATAAAAATAACATTGAAGAAGTAGTAGCCGAATAACCAGTCTACTTTTCCATCCACTTGGGATTATGCTTTCTTATCTCACAAAATATCGGACAGTCTTCATCATGAGCTCCCGGTAAATAACCCGTACTCATCAGAAATTCATTTACAATTTCTCCTCCTGTAAATTTAAATGTCTTCTTGAAAAGCTTCACCCACTCTTCTTTTGTTTTGGGGTGATGCAAATCTAACCAACCTTTGAAAGAGCCGAACTCTTTTTGCAACAGTAGAATCACATTCGCATTGTGTATAGCCGCATCTATTTTCAGTCGGTTTCTTATTATACCTGCATCATTGAGCAATCGGGTTCGCTCTTCATCACCATAGCTTGCCACGGTACTGATATCAAAGTTATTATAAGCATTCCTGAAGCCGGATTGCTTATTTAATATTGTTTCCCAACTTAGCCCTGCTTGATTGATTTCAAGCACCAAACGCTCGAAAAGCTCATTGTCATCCTCAATAGGAAAACCATAATGGTTGTCATGATACGTCCTATGCTGATCTTTTTCTCGGTGAGCAAGCCCTTTTATATAATCACAATAGCTCATTTTATTTCTTTCTATATTTCAACAAAAGTTCAGAATTGCTTATTCAGGCTACAAAATAAGGATTTTCTTTGTTAATCTGTTGCGCTAGTATTAAATATCGAAATTTCGGTTCTCCAAATATATAAAAGTGACATATCTTTAAAAACACAAACACCTAACTATATATAAGTTATAGGAAAAAAAGTAACAAAAGTAACACTTTTCAGGATGTTTTCTCCTGTTACCTTTTAATGTATCATCATACGCTCTAATGTACGAATCATAATATGTCAAAGACCCTTTATAATAGACAATTTTAGCATTAAAAAATAAAGATGCTATATTTGCAATACAACTCAAGTAATTAGTAAAAATTAATGTTGTATTGTAAAAAAACTCTGTGTTACTCTTTTTACTCTGTGGTAAAAAAAATAGATGAGAGCGAATGCGACAAGAATTCCTTTTTTAGAATTTAATGCTTAAATAGAGATGGTAGAAATAAAACAAATAAAAGAAGTAACACCGGATACAGTATCAGCCTTCTCCCGACTGATGCCACAACTTGCTCCGCATTTAAAAGCTCCTCAGATGGAGGACTTAAGCCATATCGTTAATGATAAAAACAAATATATTTTTATCGCTTCCAATCCTCAGATAGTGGGAACAATCACCTTAGTAATCGTAAAGATACCATCGGGAACAAGAGCCTGGATAGAAGATGTTATTGTAGACCAAGATGCCAGAGGGCAATCTATTGGCGAAAAGATGCTATTGCACGTTATCGAATTTGCTAAAAAGCTGAATGTAGCAAGTATCAATCTCACTTCGAGCCCAAGCCGCATAGCAGCCAACAAGCTGTACCAGAAATTAGGATTCAATCTCCGTGAAACAAATGTTTACAGAATAGATGTAGATTAAAAGACAGTCGGTAATTACATATTTAAAATTTCACAATTAAAAGTAAAATAAACTTGTCTTTTAGTAAAGCATTCTTTACATTTGAGTATTGATAATTCTATAATTTAATATTATTATGAAAACAAGATTTTTATTTCCGCACAAATGTAAGATAATTGGTCTATGTATTCTGCTGATGGGTATTTTAGTTGGATTTGTCTTTAATAATTATCTGGATAATTACTTAATAGTTGATTTAAGTTGGCTATTGGGAAGGTCTGGTTTCAATAAAGGCGAAGTAAATATAACTTTTACTCTTACTTGTTCATTATTAATCATCGGGGGAGTAATACTTGCATTTTCTAAGGAGAAAGTAGAAGATGAATATATAGCAAACCTTAGGCTAAGTTCACTCCTCTGGGCTGTTTTCATTAACTATTTATTATTGTTTATTGCTGTTTTTACTGTTTATGGTCTGAACTTTTTGAATGTATTGATTTATAACATGTTTACAACTCTTATAATTTTCATAATACGATTTAATTTTTTGTTATATAAATCTTCAAAAAAGAAGAGTCGTGAAGAATAATATAAAAATAGAACGGGCAATTAATAATTTGACTCAGGAAGAGCTGGCTAAGATAATTTCTGTTAGTCGTCAAACAATTAATGCTATTGAGGCTAATAAATATGTTCCGTCAACAGTACTAGCTCTGAAGATTGCAAAGGTATTTGGGAAACCAATAGAAGAAATCTTCTTTTTAGAGGAAACAGACTAAGTAACTATTTAAATTTTATTCATTCAGATTTTTGGAGTAGCTTTCGATATGTTTTTCCTTTCACGAAGTGATAATAGCGGGCTATGTGATCTAAACTAAGGAAAGAGCATATAAAAGACAACCATAATAAAGTGTTTAGCTAAAACTTAAACAGGTTATTATATCTTTATATATATATGTTTCTTATACAAAACATTACCTACCAGCCATGCGACAAAAACAAAAATTAGTGCAAAAAGCAAGGATCCAAAATAATCGCCAAATACTGGTTGCAACAGATCGTTATATAAATAAGATTTCGGATTAGTCGTTGCCTCATTGCTGCTGAAATGTATTCCGTCTGCAAGAGTCGCCATAATGCCCGCTAGGACATATATAAACAAAGGATTCACCCCAAATGATTCGAAAAAGACCGACCACTTCTTATACCCCTTCACATCGATGATCCATATAAGCAGCGATAAGAAGGTAGCACCTAATCCACATGTAGTCAGAACAAATGTCGGAGACCAGATCTTCTTATTTATAGGACAGCC